>JADFVC010000033.1 GCA_015222355.1 Chloroflexota bacterium
GGCGGGCCGGATGAACTCCCTGCAGCAGGTGACTGAACAGCTGGCGCGTTACCCGGCCAAGCCGATAGTGCAAGGGAAGTTACGATCTGCCGCGGTTTTGGTGCCGCTATTCCTGCGACATGACAAGCCCTGGATTCTTTTTACTCGCCGCACCGAACAGCTGAAAAAACACAGTGGGGAAATCTCCTTTCCCGGTGGCGGGGCTGAAGAGCAGGACGCTGATTTCTGGCAGACGGCGCTCCGCGAGACGGAAGAAGAGATGGGAATTCGTGCGGCCGATGTCAGGCGGCTCGGACAACTGGATGATTTTTATTCGATCCATGGTTACCGGGTGAAGGTTTGTGTCGGCAGCTATGTCGATCCTTACCCCTATCGGGTTGATGAAAATGAAATCGCCGAGGTGATCGAACTGCCGCTGGAGCGATTACGCGATCCGCAAATTTATCACCAGGAGGATTGGCAGCATAAAGGGCGGCTGTTGCCGATCGATTTTTACCAACTGGACGGGCACAACATCTGGGGGATGACAGCGGGGATTCTCAAGCAATTGCTGCAGCATCTTGAGCCGATTTTTACCGCTGGGCAGGCCGTACGCCCAGCTCATCGAGAGCAAACAATTCATCACAGCCGCTGACATCGCGTTAGCCGATAAAAATGCGCATCTAATATTAACATCTTGTCTCGGAGGCAGGCTATGGGAGTAATTAAATATCTGGTCGGTCTGCTGCTGTTTTCCCTGTTTGCCTGTAGTGGGCCGGTTGACGTCGGTCCCGGACTGGCCAAGGTGAGTCATCAGTTCAGTGAGGCGATGCGTTGGCGGGATTATCTTGGTGCAGCACATTTTTTACAACAGGATTTGCGGTCAACATTCCTTGAACAGTTTCAAAATGATGAAGACCTGTATATTGTCGAAAGTCGCATTGTTAACATTAATCTGAATAAGGCTGATGGCACTGCCGAGGCTGACTACCTGCTGGAATACTACCGCTTACCGTCCTCGCGGGTCAAAAAATGGCGCTGGTTGCAGCAATGGCAACTGTGCCGGGAAAAGATCACTCAGCCTGGTATCTGGCAGATTAAAAACGCCCCGCCACCTTTGCCCTGAGGTGATGAAATTAGTTATTGACCCTTTTGCTAACAAATTGTTTTTTCTCAAATTTAAACCCGGTTTTTTACTTGAATTGGTGAAAAAATAGCCTTGATTTCAGACTATCGTTTATGGTATCAGTCTGCATACTGTATACGATATCAAGTCATAAAAACAGCCAAAACATCGGCTGATTCTCACCGCTTACGGGGTTTACGGCCTTCCTTTTGGGAGGTCGAAGCAGGTCATAGGAGGCCGGTTTGTCACAGGTTGCTTTTTCCAGCTGGGGAAGACAGGTTATCGATAATCGGCAGGGTGGCGATGTTGAAGTTGAAGTCGCCAAGAAGAAACTGCCGATCACCTTTGGTGGTGAAAAAAACATTGCTGCGTTCATGGGTTGGGATGGATTGATTCTTCATGATCCCAATGTTGATGTGGTGGCGATGGCCGCGGAATATGCCAAGCGAGTGCAGGAGGATTACTGCTGTGCCAAGTGCTCTCCCGGGAAGAAGGGAACCCGGGTTATGCAGGATACATTGGCGCGGATCGTCGGTGGGCAGGGGCAGGAGAGTGACCTGGATACCCTGCTGAATCTTGCCGATCTGCTGCAGAACTGTAAATGCACCCTCTGTCAAACTTCGGCAGTTCCGGTTGCCGATACCGTCAAGCATTTCCGCGATGATTACCTTGCCTACATTCGTGGTGAAAAGAAAGACAAGAAGGCGGTCGATTACAAAGTCAAGATGACTGCGCCCTGTCAGGACAAGTGCCCCGCGCACGTCGACATCCCCGCCTATGTTGAGGCGATCAAGGAGCGCCGTTTCGATGAGTCGCTAGAAATTATCCGTGAAAGCATGCCGTTGCCGTCGGTTTGCGGCCGCGTCTGTCCACACCCCTGTGAGACCGCCTGTCGTCGTGCAAATGTTGATAAGCCAATCAATATTATGGTGCTTAAACGGACGGCATCCGACTACGAGTGGCAGCACAACCATCAGCCGCTGATGCAACCGAAGCCGAAAAAGGATAAGACTATTGCCATCGTCGGTGCCGGCCCGGCTGGTCTGGCGGCTGCCTATTACCTGGCTCTTGAGGGTTATCCCTGCACCATCTATGAATCCCTGCCGGAAGGTTTCGGAGGCGGCATGATTGCGGTCGGTATTCCGGCTTACCGGATGCCGCGCCATATCCTGCAGCGCGATATCGACATTATCAGTTCTATGGGTGTTGAAATTATCTACGATACCCATATTGGTAAAGATATCACCCTGATGGAACTGAAAGAGAAATTTGATGCGGTCCTCCTGGCGCCGGGTGCTCACAAGTCGAAGCCGATGGGTGTCGAGGGTGAAGATGAAGGCTACAACGGGTTCCTCGCCGGCGGCATCGAATTCCTGCGCGAAGCGTACATGGGCAAGCCGACCGGAATGGGTAAAAAGGTCTGCGTCGTCGGTGGCGGTAACACCGCGATTGACTGTGTCCGGGTCGCCCTGCGTGAAGGTGCTAAAGATTCCATTCTGCTCTATCGTCGGACCCGGAAAGAGATGCCGGCCGATTCCTGGGAAGTTGACGGTGCCGATGAAGAAGGCGTCCAGTTTGAATTCCTGGTGCTGCCGAAGAAGATCCTCGTCGATGATAAGCGTCAAGTCACCGGTGTCGAGTGCATCCGCATGGAACTGGGAGAACCGGACGATTCCGGCCGCCGTCGTCCGCAGCCGGTCGAAGGCAGCGAATTCATCGTTGAATGCGACACCCTGATCCCGGCCATCGGTCAGGATCCGGATCTCAGTTTCATCACCGAGGAAACCGGCATCGAGATCACCCGCTGGAACACTGTGGTCACCAAGTATGTTCCGTTGAAGAGCGAGGCCGGCCGCGACCTGAACGATGACATGGGGAACCCGCTGTCACGAATTCTGCTGACCGATATGGACGGTGTCTTCGCTTCCGGTGATGCCGAGATCGGCCCGCTGACGGTGGTTGCCTGTGTCGGTAACGCCCACCGCGCCGCCAAGGTCATTCAGCGCTGGCTTGAAGAGGGTAAAGCCTATCTCACCGATGATGATTTCCATGAGGACATCCTCAGCCATCTCGGGGTGTACGACAAGAATGAAGATGTCCCTTGGCTTGATGCGGTTACACGTGTTGAACAGAATGAAATCCACGGCACAGCGCGGGCCAGCAAGGGGAACTATAATGAAGTCGAACTCGGCTTCAAGGATTCTGATGCGGTTATAGAAGCAGAGCGCTGCCTGCGTTGTTACCGTGTTTCGATGATTGCCGTTTAACTGCGAACAAATGACTTGAGGCCGAACGGGTCGAACGGGTATCAACCTGCTTCGACAAATGGATTCGGCCGGCTTTTGAGGTGAATATAATATGGTCAGCCTGACAATTGACGGTAAGTCGGTAAGCGTGCCCGAGGAAACCACTATCCTTGAAGCGGCTCGGCAACTGGATATTCATATCCCCACCCTCTGCTGGTTGCAGAAGGTTTCGCCGACA
>JADFVC010000034.1 GCA_015222355.1 Chloroflexota bacterium
AGCTTCTTCCTTGCTCCAGGCAATCCTTATAAAATTGCATTGGCACGACTGGTTAGCGACAAAGATATGTTGTAACCGTTCACGGTTACAAATACAGACCAATAGAGTGAAATTATGGACCAAAAGTTAATTAGAAACATAGCGATTATCGCCCATGTCGATCATGGCAAGACCACCCTTGTCGATCAGTTTTTTAATCAGAGTGGCATGTTCCGTGACAACCAGGCTATAACCGAACGGCTCATGGATTCCATGGACCTGGAACAGGAACGCGGCATAACCATATCCTCCAAAAACGGTTCTTTCCGGTACCGGGATTACGTGATCAATATCATCGATACTCCAGGCCATGCCGATTTCGGCGGTCAGGTTGAGCGAGTGCTGCGTATGGCGGACGGCTGTCTGCTTTTGGTGGATGCCCAGGAAGGCCCCATGCCGCAAACATATTTCGTGCTGAAAAAGGCCCTGGCTATCCCTCTTCCTGTGCTGGTAGTGATCAACAAGATTGACAAGCCCGCGGCCCGGGCGAACTGGGCTGTGGATCAGGTGTTCGATCTATTTGTTAAGCTGGAGGCTCCGGACGAACTGCTCGATTTTCCGGTGGTCTTTGCTTCGGCCAAGGCTGGCTACGCCATCAACGATCCTGACGATCCCATTGACGGCGCATCCATGGTACCGCTCATTGAAAAAATCATCGCTCATATCCCGCAGCCGGCCGGTGACCCGCAGGCCGTGCTCCAGCTACAGGTGAATACCATTGATTACTCAGCATATCTGGGCAAGCTCGGCATTGGCAGGGTGGTAAGCGGCTCCATAAATATCAATCAAAATATTGCGGTGGCAAAGCGGGACGGCAGCCTTGCGCCGGCCCGCATTACCAAGATATTCCGGTTCGAGGGGGATCAAAAAGTGCCGGTTGAGACAGCCTGCGCCGGAGAAATTGTGGCTGTAGCCGGCATGGACGACATCAACGTGGGCGTCACTTTCACCGATCCGGATGATCCTAGACCACTTCCGATCATTAATATCGATCCTCCCACAGTGTCGATGTATTTCATCCCCAACAATTCTCCCTTTGCCGGCCTTGAGGGCAAATTCGTTACCTCCCGCCATTTAGAGGAAAGATTGCATAGGGAGACCATGTCTGACGTCGCCATCTGCGTTGAATCGCTGGGAGCCGGCTCCGGCTTTAAGGTTTCAGGTCGTGGGGAGCTGCACCTTTCGATTCTTATCGAAAAAATGCGACGCGAGGGATACGAGTTTCAGGTAACCCGGCCACAGGTCATCATGAAAGAAGAAGACGGCCAAATGCAGGAACCATATGAAGAATTGACCATTGATGTGGATGAACAGTATCAGGGAGCGGTCATAGAAAAGCTGGGCAAACTGAAAGGACAAATGCTGGAGATGAGCCGTCGCAACGAGATTATCCGGCTGGTTTACAAGGTTCCAACCCGCGGGCTTATCGGGTTTCGCAGCGAATTTCTCTCCGAAACCAGGGGTATGGGGGTGATGAATTATGTCTTTGCCGGTTACGGCCCCTTTGCCGGTGAGATGTTAAATCGCAGCAATGGCGCGCTTGTGGTTAAGGATGCCTGCACAACAGTGGCCTATGCTCTCTTCAATCTGCAGGATCGGGGATGCCTCTTTCTGGGGCCGGGAGTCAAGGTTTACAGTGGCCAGATCATAGGTGAACGTTCCCGGACCGGCGACCTGGTGGTGAACCCGGCCAAGGGCAAGCAATTGACCAATATGCGGGCATCGGGTACGGATGAAAGCGTCACGCTCACCCCGCCGCATCGCCTGAGCCTTGAAGACTGCATTGCCTTTATCAACGATGATGAACTGGTGGAAGTAACCCCGGCCGCCATCCGGCTGCGCAAACGAAACAGTTTAAATGCTGGGGGTAGAGCCTGTCCGTGAAGGGGGTCAAAGCGGGGCATCTCAATTATAAAGGGATCTTGCTGAACTTTATGGGGTTACTACTAAGGCTTTAAATCAGGCTGTTACCAGAAATGAACAGAGGTTTCCGCCGGATTTCATGTTCAGACTGGCCAAAGAGGAAAAACAGGAACTGGTCACAAATTGTGACCGGTTAAACAGGCTGAAACATTCTTCAGCTCTACCGCGCGTCTTTACTGAACAAGGTGTGGCAATGCTGTCCAGTGTGTTAAGAAGCGAACGAGCTATTCATGTCAATATTCAGATAATGCGGGTTTTTACAAGGCTCAGACAAATGGTTCTTGACAATGAAGAGCTCAGGAAAGAACTCGAAGAGTTAAAACAAATCACTGATGAACGTTTTCAAATTGTTTTTGAGACGTTGGACCAATTAATAGATATTGATAATACAGAAAAGAAAAAGATCGGCTTCACGGTTAAAGA
>JADFVC010000334.1 GCA_015222355.1 Chloroflexota bacterium
AGCTTCCGCAACGATGCTTTTTGCCAGAGGATGATTGCTGCCGGACTCAAGTGCCGCAGCAAATTGTAAAAGTTGTTCTTCAAGACATGCGTCGAGACAGACCAGTTCAGAAACCGTAAAATCACCACTGGTCAATGTTCCGGTTTTGTCGAGCAATATTATCTGCAACTTGGAAATCTGTTCCAGAACTGAGGCTTGTTTAAAAAGAATCCCACGCTCAAGCCCGACTGAACTGCCGACCATAATCGCCGTCGGGGTTGCCAGGCCAAGGGCACAGGGGCAGGCAATGACGACAACCGCGATGGCCATCTGAAAAGCAAACAGAAAGCTGCTTGCAGCCAGCAGGTACCAGCTGAAAAATGTCACTAACGACAAGACGACAATTGTCGGAACAAAAAAATTGGAGACCCGGTCAGCTAACCGCTGAATCGGGGCCTTGTCGCCCTGGGCCTCTTCAACCAGACGGACAATCTGGGCCAGCACTGTCTGCTCACCAACCCGGACAGCCTTAATCAAGAGCCGCCCGGAGCGATTGATGGTCGCACCAGTTACTTCCGCTCCTGCTGATTTGTCGACCGGAACAGCTTCACCCGTGATCATCGACTCATCAATCGCAGCTGAACCTTCAACCACCACGGCGTCCACCGGAATTTTTTCGCCGGCACGAACCAGTAACAGGTCACCGGGCTTGACCCGGCTCGCCGGAATGTCCTCTTCTCTCCCGTCGACCAGCAAAACGGCATGATCCGCCTGCAATTTCAGCAGTTTCCTCAAGGCAGCGCCAGCCCGTCCCTTGGCTCTGGACTCAAGCCATTTGCCAAAACGGATAAACAAAATCAACATGGCACTGGTTTCAAAAAAGACGGTTGCATCATCCCCAAGCATTCCGCTCAACGCCAGGAGAGAATAGCCATAAGCGGCAGTGATACCAAGGGAAACCAGCAGATCCATATTGGCTGCCCGGTTCTTCAGCGATTTCCAGGCGCTTTGATAAAACCCCAAGCCGGCGGTAAACTGGACAAGAGACGCCAAAGCAGCATTGATCAATATTGTTCTCTCACCGAACACGGGGACAAACATCAACAACATGATCGGCAATGCTCCGGCCGCCGCTATCAGCACAAGCCGCAACTCTCGGGCAGCTTCATCCTCCTGATCGGGCATTTTATCAACCGGCCCTGCCTGAAAACCAGCCGCGGCGACTGCGGCATAAACATCCTCAGCAGAGACTAACTGCGGATCATGCTTGAGCTGACCAAAAACTCCCGCCAAATTGACAGTCACATCCTGCACCCCGTTCAAGGTGTTGAGTTTTTTTTCAATCGTTGTGGCGCAGGAAGCACAACTCATCCCGACAATTTTAAAGCGAAGCGGCTCTGAGGCCGCGGCTGATAGCGGAGGGTCTGAAACCGATTTTGAGGTGTCAGATTCCGCAGGCTTTTCCGTCCGATAACCAGCCGCTGCGAGAGCCTGACGGATCTCACCGAGGGGGTGCTGAATTGGTTCAGAGAAGACGACCCTTGCCAGCTGTTCGGACAGGGAGACTTCAACATGCTCGACCGCAGCAAAGCCTTGAATAATACCGGTGACCTTGGCGACACAGTTCGAACATTTCATGCCGTAGACCGGAATGTCAATGTGCTTCGTTTTCATATGAAAGCCCAGAAGCATGAACAGTGGATAATATCGACCACCCCGTCTGCCAGTTCTTCCAACCCCTCGAGGACACCCCAAGGTGAACTGTCAACAGCGAGAACCGGAACCCGCAGTTTTTCGGCAAGATCAGTCAGGGTCAGGTCATCTAACAACAATTCCTCTCCCTCTTTAAATATGACATCGGGAAGCAACACCCCTTGGCCAAGATCCTGCCCTTGCAACTGCTGCAACAGGTCGGCTCCCGTCAATAAACCGGTCACCGTGACATCCGTACCAAAGAAACTGTTTTCAATCGGCAAAACGGTCAATTTTACACCCGTACGCACTGTCAGGCGTTCGGCAAAATCTCTTAGCTCAGCAACGAAAGAATGACCGGTTACGAGACAAACATGCGCTAACTCAAGAGGATCAGCTTCAAGCAAGACTTCCTGAGTCTGCTGCCGAAACCGGGCGATCAACCCAACACCGTTTTCTATCTGGAAAAGATCTTCGTAGTCTGACAATTCAGGCAACTCACTCTCTGCCTGTAGATAAATTTCGTCAGCGGCAAAGACAAAGCGACTGCCCCGATCTCGCAAGAAAGATTCCTGGCAGGAATGAATCAGCCGTAAGGTTTCGACCGCCTCGCTGATGTTCAATTTACGCAATTGCGGCAAATGCGCACGATGCCGCGTCAGCCCGACCGGAACGACTGCCAAAGAGCGAACGTGCGGATAGAATTCGACGAGCTCAGCGATCGATCGTTGTAAAGCTTTTCCATCATTAATCCCGGGACAAAGGACAATCTGACAATGCAATTCGATGCCGTTTTCTGTCAGACGTCGGATGAGCGGCAGGATTGGCGGAACTTGGCAACCAAGCAGGCGTTCGCGCAACTGGTCATCCGTGGCATGGACGGAAACATAAAGGGGCGACAATTGCTGGTCAATAATCCGCTGATAATCGGTTTCGAGGAGGTTACTCAGGGTGATGTAAGAGCCGTAAAGGTAAGAGAAACGATAATCTTCATCCTTGATGTAGAGAGAGCGTCGGAGACCTTTTGGCAACTGGTGGATGAAACAGAAAATACAGTGATTGTCACACTGTTTGGGATTTGGATGCTCTAGTTGCAGGCCAAGATCGGCATGGGCCTCCTTGGTAATTTCCAGCTCCCAGATCTCCCCATCCTGATGCAGAACATCCAGCAACAGATATTCCTCTTCGACTGATCGGTGATAGTCGATCAAGTCATGAATCTGAGCGTGGTTGATGGAAACCAGCTGATCCCCGGCATCCAAACCCAGTTCAGCGGCATAACTTCCCGGTTCTACTGACTCAATCCGCAGCACTCAAGTTCTCCAAAGGCTTTATCGTCAGTGTCATTATAGCATTGGCGAAGCCGCACAAGACAAGAGACCCGACAAAAAAAACAGGGACAGCACCTCTGGCACTGCCCCTGTCTGTTGTCGTGTCGGTTTCTTCTCAGCGTTTAATCACGCCCGCCATGCAGGCGAAAGGTGCCGTCCGCAGAAGTAATTGTGCTGATCGCGTGTTTGTAGATCAGGATGTCGCCACCACTTTCTGCAAGCACACAAAAGCTGTCAAACGACTTGATGTAACCTTCAAGGTTATCTCCGGACATCATAACAATATTGACCTTGATCCGCTCCTTGCGAGCCTGGTTCAGGTACTGATCCTGAATATTAAAAGGTGATTTCGGCATATCCACTCCTTATCGACAAAAAAACTCCTCAATAGATTTTAACACTCTACCAGACTCGGTTGAGGAATCAACCCAAATTATTTCGGGATCTTTCCTGAACCAGGTCAGTTGACGTTTTGCATATTGGCGCGTATAGAGAGAAATTTCCTCCTGCATTTTTGCTAATCCGTCCGGGCGATCCAGGTGGCGCAAAACTTCACGATAACCAAGAGTCTGCAAAGATTTTAACTGTGGAGAATAGCGCTGTAGCAACCCGCGAACCTCATCAACCAACCCATCTTTGAGCATCTGCCCTGCACGCTTTTCAATCCGCTGAAAAAGGTCGGCTCGATCCAGTAAAGGAGCAAATTTCAACACCCGGTAGAGCTGGTCAGCAAAGCCGTGTTCAGCCTGAAATTCTGCCATGGTCCGGCCGCTCAAACGGTAAACTTCCAGCGCCCGAACAACACGGACAGTATTATTCGGATGAATGGCGGCTGCCGAAACGGGATCGATGCACTGAAGTTCCCGGTGCAGGCTGCCCTTCCCTGCCGCCCTTTCCTGTTGATGCAGTTCTTCACGTAACTGCGGATCAGCAGAAGGCAGTTCTGCCAAGCCACCCAGCAGGGCACGAATATAGAGACCCGTACCGCCAACCAGACAGGGGAAGTGACCACGCTCAATAATCTGAGAAATCAGTGGACGGGCGATATCGACAAAGTCAGCAACAGAAAATTCATCGTCCGGATCAACCAGGTCAATCATGTGATGTGGAACGGCCTCCCGTTCTGCAGCTGTCGCCTTGGCAGTCCCGATATCCATCTGGCGATAGACTTGACGAGAGTCTGCCGAGATAATTTCTACAGGGAAATAACGAGCGACCTGCAGAGCCCAACCGGTTTTACCCGAGGCAGTCGGCCCACAGATCACCAACAGGGGTTGTTTTCGACCAGTCATACCGCTACGGCTACTGCCTCCGGAAAAGACGTTCGATTTCAGTCAAGGACAAACGTTGCATAACCGGGCGGCCATGCGGACAGTTGGCTCTGAAGTCGACCTGGTCAAGTTCAAGCAACAATGCCTTGATCTCTTCCCTGGTCAAGGCTTGATTCGCTCTTATCACACCGTGACAAGCCAGCAGAATCAGGATCTCGTCGAGAGAGTTCTGGAGTTGTCCGGCCCGGCCGATTTTCTCCAATTCGAGAGCCACATCGATCACAAGCTTGCCGACGTCATGGTGACTGAGAAGCTGCGGAACAGACTTCAAGGCAAAAGATTTGCCCCCAAAGGGTTCAACCTCAAAACCAAGTTTTTCAAGTTCCGGGAGATTTTCACTCAAGGCTGTCGCACTGCGGAAATCAAGCTCAAGTATTTCCGGGAAAAGCAGGGCTTGCCCGGGAATGCGGCCGACCTCGTAAGAACGGCGCAGTTTCTCAAAACCGATGCGTTCATGTGCAGCGTGTTGATCGATCAGGATTAAATCATCGCCATCCTGACAGAGCAGATAGCTCTGATGATACTGACCAAGAATCTGCAGCGTGCTGAAGAATCCTCCGGTATCAACAGAAGGGAGTGATAATTGCTCCGAAAATGAAAAACTATTATTACCTGCAGAGGCTATCTCTTTTGAAAGGGCAACGGGCGGTTGCTTCGATTCAGGTCGGACAACCTGCTGTGATTGTATCCGGTAACGCGGATCAGTCTCTTTAATCGTTCCCACCGGACTTTTCACTGACGCCGGGTAAGTTTCTCGTCGAACAGTGTCTTCCGTCTCCTCCGCTGATTTTTCAACCCAGTCTGCCGGTCGCAGTGCCTGTTGCAAACTGTCGGCGATAAAATCATGGACCAGTGCCTGTTCGCGAAAACGGACTTCGTGTTTGGTGGGGTGTACATTGACATCCACCTGAGCCGGATCAATCTGCAGAAACAGGACAACAACCGGGTAACGCCCCTTCATCAACAGATGACGATAACCTTGCATCACCGCATGTTGAACAACCCGATCACGAATGTAACGTCCGTTGATAAATGTATAGATGTGGCTGGTCGAGGAACGATTTAATTGTGGCTGCGAGATCAGGCCAGTGATTCGCAAATCCGCACCGGCCTGTTGATCAA
>JADFVC010000335.1 GCA_015222355.1 Chloroflexota bacterium
CAGCGCTGTAGAAGTGTTTGATAATACTCCTGACGGCACCAGTTTTCCAATTTAATCATTGCCGCAAGCGGTTGACGAAAGTCCACATCACCGGTTGCAAAGACCCCGTGACCATAAACAACGGCAATTCCGGAACCGATGACCGGAGGAACCTTGCGGGCAATCCCTCCGGCGCCAACTTCTCCGGCGACCACCGGGACAGAACCTAAGTGTCTGACTTTATCACAATTTTTCCAACAATCCGTAATGTTACAATCGGTCTCCTGACAGAAAAGACTGAGAATGACAGAAAATTTAGGATGCCCGTGTAAGATTGTCCGCGCTTTCGTCCGTTGGTAAATGGCCCGGTGGGCAATCAATTCGCTTGAAGCGGTGATCCCGGCCGTACTTGAATTGTCGTTCGGCACCAGATCGATGCACCCCGGAAGTTCATCCAGACTGGCGCCGGTCTGGGAAATAAAAATACTGTTCCGGTCATTGCAGGAGATATTGCCAAAAAAAGAATCGACCAGCTGCAATTCTACGGTCCGTTTACCGGCTTCATCCATTGCCTTGAGAATCGTTGTTTTCTCATCCAGTGGCCCTGGCAGCAGATCGTCAACCTGCCGTGGGATCGCCACGGACAATTGCGCCCAGAGCGGCTGCAAACGGGTCATCTCAAGCTGCGTCGGCGGTGAACGATCCGTCAGCAACATCAGCAGAACCTTGATGAACAAGGCATGATAAATCGAGGAATAATTGATATAAGCCTGCTCGACGGTGACACTCCCGGTCGCCATGATGCCGATCCCTTCCACCAGAATCCCCTTGCGCTGCCCCAGCATCTCAATCAGCCGCGCAGGATTCTCAACGGAATACTCATGCCGTCGCACAAGCGGAATGTCATGCAGGAAAGTTCGGGTCTCCGTATCCAGAGGAACCACATGATCAGCATTTTGCGGAACGCGTCCGAGCAGCAGTTCGAGAAAAGGCAGTGGCGGAGTTGCCAGAACCAAAGAGATGACATTGAGTTGCTCGATAACAGCGTCACCAAGGGGCAGCAAATCATCAGCTCCGAGGCTTAACAACCGATCATCACGGGCCAGCAAGGCGATCCGGTCCGGCCTGGCGCTGCCATCGAGCGAGAGTTTATCGAGATATTTTCTGAGCTGCCGGATCAAGGCTGTTGCTCCAGAAAATCTTCCTGAGCAAACTGCCCCTGCTCATTCAGGCCGCGAATCCGGTAATATTTCTGCAACTCCTCAACAAAGCGTTTACGGTCGAGCGGGGCCACTTCTATGCCATCCCCACTGCTGCCGGCCTCGTTGAAAAAGCGCCCCGGCAAAAGGTCATCATCGAGGGTGAAACCATTTTTTTGATTGTAAAACCGCTCTGTCAGATAAATTCTTTCACCGATAGCTTTAAGTTTCTGCGGACCATACTCAAGGCCGGTGGTCGCCGACAGTAATTCAGCATATTCTTCCAGACTGGCGCCAAAAAAGGAGAATTTGCAGGCAACCAGTGAATCTATCGTGGCGTTGCAGTCTTCAGCAATCTTGATCATCCGTGCCTTGCCGGCAAAATCGAAACGATCAGTCGCCACCGGTTTACGCAGGATTTCATGGGAGATGGGATAGGCACGCAGATGACAACCACCCCGGTTACTGGTGCAGTAGGCCAGCGCCATGCCGTATGCCCCGCGCGGATCGTAAGCGGGCATTTCCAATCCTTTGACGCTCATACTCGATTGCGGTTGCCCCAGAACTGTTGATAACCGCTGAGCTCCCTCGGCCAACAGGTCACCATCCCCCTCCCGGTGGGCTGTTGCCCACAGTAACTCGCCGATATTCTCGGCACTTGGGAATTCACCCCGAATTTCTCCCCAGGCAGACAACGTTGCTGCCGCAGAGATGGTATCCATCCCGAGCTGGTTACAAAGATTGTTCGAATTGACGATCGAGCGGAGGTCATCAATCCCATTAAGAGCCCCGAAATGGTTGACCGTTTCATACTCAGGCAGGGGCGTCCCGTCCTGCATACTCTTCTTGCATTGAATCGGACAGCCGTGGCATCCGTGTTTTTTCGGTTGGTATTCTTTGCGGATTGCCGGGCCGGAATAATGATCAGCCTTCGCAAAATGGGTTTTGCGAAAATTTTCCGTCGGTGCCATGCGCCGTTGCGTTATCAGATCAACCAGCGCCGGGGTTCCATACTCGGCAATGCCCAGATCCCCGTAAATGACCGGCGAGGCATTAAAGAGACGGATCACATCCTTTCGGGCGATAGCAAACCGCTCCCGATCCTGCACTTTTGTCTTGAGATTGCCGGCAACGCAAATCGCTTTCAGTCGCTTTGCCCCCATAACCGCCCCGAGGCCGCCACGACCGACCGAGTTACCCTCGCCCATCATGATATTTGCAAACAGTACCCGGTTCTCCCCGGCCGGACCGATCGCTGCGACACTTCCATAGCGATCCAGTCCCTTGACGGTTTCATCAACCGTCTTCCCCCAGAGGTTCTTTGCCGCCAGCAATTCACCTCCCTGAGGAGTGATCTTTAAAACCACCGGCTCGGCACTCTGTCCAACAATCCGCAAAGCATCGAACCCGGCAGCTTTCAAGCGCCAGGGGAATTTTCCACCGGAAGAACTGTCATGAATTGTCTTTGAGAGAGGAGAACGGGACACCACCCCCATCCGGGCAGCTGTCGGTGCCGGTGTACCGCAGAGTGGCCCGACCGCGAAAATCAGCGGGATTTCGGGAGAAAAGGGATCAAGCTGATAATGCTCGCGCATTAAACGAACACCCAACCCGCGGCCACCGAGATAATTTTGTAAGAGTTCCGGGGCTATCGTTTCCGGCCGGATAAGGCCGGTGGTCAGATCGATGTCGAGCAACCGGCCATGCCAACCGGTCATTGAGCAGTTCCCCGAGCGGGAGATTTGTCAGTCGATTCAAGCTGAGCAATATGCGTCGATCTGACGTTCTCTTCAAGCTGAGCAATCAGCGGTGCCGCCAGGGTCAGGAATCCCGCCATATGTTCCTTGCTGACTGATTTTGCCGCCGGCGCCTTAAGCTTTAACGGATTAATCGGCTTCCCGTTGCGGGTCATACGAAAGTCCAGATGCGGACCTGTTGACAATCCGGTGCTTCCAACGTAACCAAGAAGCTGTCCCTGGGTCACCCGTTTCCCCTTGGCAATCCCTCTTGCAAAACCCTTCAGGTGCATGTAAAGGGACTTATAGCCATTGCTGTGCCGAACTTCGACATAATAGCCATTCCCTTTGCCATAACCCTTACGGGAGATGCTGCCATCACCAACCGTTTTCACAGGGGTTCCAATTGGAGCAGCATAGTCGATAGCCGGATGTGCCTTCCAGACCTTGGTGATCGGGTGCAAACGGCGCATGGTATAGCCGGAGGAAATCCTGGTGAAAGACAAAGGAGCTTTGAGAAAGGCCTTACGCATATTTTCGCCCTTCTCGTTGTAAAAAGAAATTTTCCGGTCACCATCCTGGAAACGGATCGCCCGAAAAACCTTTTTCTGATTGACAAACTCTGCAGCCAGAACAGTACCGTACCCGGCCGGATGCCCTTCGCGGTAGCGTTTCTCGACCAGTGCCTGAAAAGTATCACCGCTGCGCAAGTCCAAGATAAAGTTAATATCCCAGCCGAAAATGTCAGCCAACACATAGGCCAGTTTCGGCTCTTCATTGATCTCGGCAATGGCATCGAACAAGCTGGTTTTGATCGTTCCCTGAACCAGTTCCGTTTTTACATCATAGTTGATCGGCACCCGTTCCATCAGGGTTTCATCCACCTCACGACTGATGATCAGCTGTTCCTCGTCATCGATTTCGTAGATGAAACGCTCAAACTCCCCATCAGTCAGGCAAAGCCGGTAGGGCTGCCCGGCACAGATCCTGGTAAAGGGAAAAACTGTTTGACTTTGCTGATTCAGTGCATGAATTTCCTGTGGAGAGAAGTACTCTCCAAGCATTGCCGTGATGGTCTGTCCCGGCTCGACAACTTTATCCAACCGCTCACGAACCGGCACCGGCGGAGCCTTGACTCCAGGAGCGCCGATTTCGACTGGTGCCATCCGTGCTTCAAGGTGTTGGCTGGGTCCACTGCTTAAAAGCAGCAGACCGGCAATTGCAACAGTGATCAATCCGGCAACAAGCACCAGGGGACGACGACCGGGGCGACGACGACCGGCGAACGTATCGGTCTTACGAGGCGGCTGATAATCCTGATTCAAGCTCATATCATAACCTTAGGAAGGCGCTTCCCCTCTGTCCTGAGACGGCCCAGCGGGATACATTATTAAAATTAGGCGATCATAACAGTTCTCGGTTAGGTCTGTCCAGAAAACTACCGCAAAGATGCTGGCAACTGATTGCCTGTTGTCTGCATTCCAGTTAACATAAACCAGGCCAACATTGATGCACTCGCAAAAAGTCATGAGATGGCTAAGCAAAAAGTCCGCCATCAACATTCCTTCACAAAGGACATAACCATGATCAACCGACAAAGAATCATTGATGAATTTACCCGGCAAGCGGAAATCGACAGTCCTTCGTATCAGG
>JADFVC010000035.1 GCA_015222355.1 Chloroflexota bacterium
ACCCAGGCCTTGAGCTGCTCCTTGCTGGCGACGGTTCCGGTCGGGTTGTTCGGGAAGCAGAGGTAGATAACGTCGACCTTTTCACTCGGAAACTGCGGAGCAAAGCCATTTTCCTCAGTGCAGGGCATGTAGACCAGGCCTTCGTAATAGCCCTGCTCATCCGCTTCGCCACTGCGACCAACCATGACGTTGGTATCGTTGTAGACCGGGTAGACCGGGTCGCCGATAGCAACCTTGTTGCTCAGATCGAAAATGTCGAGGATGTTGGCACTGTCGCACTTGGAACCGTCGGAGATGAAGACCTCGGAGGTTTTCAGCTCGACACCGAGCGGTTGATATGCTTTGTCGATGATAATCTGTGACAGCCAGTCGTAACCCTGCTCCGGGCCGTAACCGTGGAAACTTTCCTCCTTGGCCAGATCGTCAACCCCTTCGTGAAAAGCTTTCAGAACTGCCGGAACCAGCGGCTTGGTTACATCGCCGATTCCCAGCCGGATGACCTTGGCGTCCGGGTTGGCGGTGGTGAATTCTGTCACGCGGCGGCTGATTTCCGGAAACAGATAGCCTGCCTGCAGTTTCAGATAATTGTCGTTGATACGTGCCATGCTGAATTTCTCCTGAAAAGAACGTCCAAATAGAGCAAAAGGCGGTTTGTCGCCAAACCGCCTTACGTGAATCCAGTGTCCCGTGCAGTTAGTCGTGGCTATGAGTTCTGAGACATTTTGGGTGCTGCCAAGGCGACGCCAACGCAGGCCTGGCCGCGTGTTAAGTCAAGTTGGTGCAAGGCGGGCAGCGCCGAAAAGGGCCAGAATTAGAAGGCAGGATTGGCCGCACGGGGCAATAGGTTACTGCACGATCACTCGGCTTTTTCCTGGACCCATTCGCCGGCTTTTTCCACATCTTTGCCAAAGCCATGGAAGGTTTCACAGCCGGTAATAAACAGAACTGAAGTGATCAACAGCAGTGCCAGAATCCGTTTCATTTTTTGATCTCCTTTTCTATTTCAATCCCAAAACATCCTGCATATCGTAAAGGCCCGGTTCCTTGCCATTTAACCACTGGCAGGCACGCGCTGCTCCGCGGGCAAACATGTCACGACTCATGGCACGATGGCTGATCTCGATCCGCTCACCCATGCCGATGAAGTAGACGGTGTGCTCGCCGACGATATCGCCGCCACGCACCGTCTGCATACCGATTTCTTCCTTGGTTCGTTCGCCGCACAGCCCTTCGCGGTGGTAATTGGCGACCCGGTTGTAATCACGGCCGAGAGCTTCGGCCACGACTTCACCCATACGCACGGCGGTCCCGGACGGAGAATCCTTTTTCTTGTTATGGTGCAGTTCCACCACCTCAACATCGAAGCCGTCGCCGAGAATTTTGGCCGCTTCTTTGAGAAGCTTGAAGCAGGCGTTGACGCCAACGCTCATATTTGGCGCGAGGACGACCGGGACTTCTTCGGCATATTTTTCCACTTCAGCCCGTTGTTCAGGGGTGAAGCCGGTTGAGCCGCTGACCACCCTCTTGCCCAGTTCGGCGCAGACGTGCAGATTTTTCAGGGTGACGTCGGGGAAGGTGAAATCGATCAGCACATCGGCATTGACCATGGTGGCCGCCAGATCATCACTGATCAGTATCCCCAGTTCACCGGCTCCGGCGACCAGCCCGGCATCCATGCCGATCTGCGGATGGCCGGGACGCTCGGTGGCACCGGTCAGTTCCAGCTCCTCGGCTTCCAGAACCGCGTGAATCAAGCGGCTGCCCATTCGGCCGGCAGCACCGACAATTGCAACTTTCATAAATTTATCACCTGTGTTTTGAAGACTGTAGGGAGATTAAATCAACCCATGTTTACGCAGTACCGCCTGCAGTTTTTCCAGGGTGGCTGCCTGCATGGCCACCAATGGCAGGCGGACATCGGCCTGACACTTGCCCATCAGTGCGGCGGAGGTTTTCACCGGCGTCGGGTTGCTTTCGATGAACATCGCCTGGTGAACATCGAGCAGCTTCAGGTGCAGTTTGCGGGCATCATCCCAACGGCCCTGCTGGATCGCTTTGACCATCGTTTTGACCTGCTTCGGCATGATGTTGGCGGTGACCGAGATGACCCCCTTGGCGCCGCAGGCCATCAACGGCAGGGTGAGGAAATCATCGCCGGAGATCACGTCGATTTTGTCGCCGGCCCGGGCAATGATCTCGCTGGCTTGGGTCAGGTCGCCGGACGCTTCCTTGATAGCGACGATATTGTCAAACTCCGCCAGACGGATCGTCGTTGCGGCAGTCATGTTCATGCCGGTCCGGCTGGGAACATTATAGAGCACCTGCGGCAGGGCCACGCTTTCGGCAATCGCCTTATAGTGTTGATAAAGTCCTTCCTGAGACGGCTTGTTATAGTAAGGGGAGACCAGCAACAGGCCGTCGGTCCCCAGCTCTTTGGCATGCTGGGAGATGGCGATCGCCTCGGCCGTGGCGTTGGAACCGGTCCCGGCGATGACCGGGATCCGTTTATTGACTTGTTCGATACAGGTTTTGATGACCCGATCATGCTCCTCGTAGCTGAGGGTTGCCGATTCACCGGTGGTTCCGCAGGGGACGATGGCGTCGGTGCCATTTTCAATCTGGAATTCGATCAGCTGGCGATAACTTTCCTCGTCAAAATTTCCTTCAGCAGTGAAGGGGGTAATGATGGCAACCATGGATCCGTGAAACATAATCTCTCCTCTGTTCGTAACCGGGTATTATCGGCAGGTTACATTGTTGCTTTTACCGTTGTCTCTCGTGAAGGTCAGAGCAAATAAAAAGAGCCGTTGTCTACGGCAGAATAAAAAGTATTGCTATCACAGCGCCGGGAGAAAGTAAAGATTCCGGGGGCTTTGACAGCGCAACCTTAACCTGTTTATCAGGAGCTTGGAGGACTGGTTAAATCCCTGTCCGGGGAATAACCGCAAGCTCCTCGGTGGACAACCCCTCAACCTGTTGCTCGCCCCGTTTGATCAGGGCCCTGACCCGGTAATGGTAACGGCTGCCGTTTTGGAGACTGAAGTCCTCGAAACTGGTCTGCTGCACGGGCTTCGGGTTGATGGGATAGGGAGTCGCGCCGCCGGCGTCCTGTCTCCGGTAGACCTGGTAGCCGAGCAGAATGTCATCAGGGGACAGTGAGATGGCTTGCCACCTCAGTTTAACCGAACTGTCATGCGCTGCTGCGGTGAACTCTCCCGGAGCAGTCAGCGGTGCGGTGAAAATCTGTCGGAGGATGACCGGTCGACCGTTTTCTCCCGCAGCATTTCGCGGAACCAGCTTGTATTGGTAGCCGGTTCCGGCCTGCAGTTGTCGATCCCGAAGCAGGTAACGTGCGCCGACCCGCTGTGCCGGGTCGGGAAATTCCGGGTTGATGCTGTGCCGCAGGGTTGAGCGGTCAAGGCACTCGGGGCAGGTATCCCGGGGATCGAAGGTCATGCGATAGATATCAAGCATCGGCGGTTGTTTGATCCCGCTGCCATCCATATTTTGCGTCGGCAGTTGCCAGCCCAGCAACAAGGTCTCCCCCTGTTGATGTAACTCCAGCGCTGTCGGGGCTCCGGGTCGCAGGGTTTCAAGGGGGCGTACCGGGCCTTTTTTCCCACAGGCGGCGAGGAGGATCAGGGTAAGGAGAAACAGGTATCTGATTCGCATAGTCATACCATTCGTTAAAGAGACGCTATTTCTTCAGCCGCGCCAGTTCCCGCTCGACCGCTTCACGGGCAGTGCCGCCGGTGGCTTTACGGGCGTTGACCGAGGCTTCGAGGGTGACATAGTCGTAGATGTCCTCTTCGATCAGGTCGGAGAACGCGCGAAATTCGTCGAGGCTCAATTCAGGGATATCTTTTCCGTTTTCAACGCAGTAGCGGACCGTCTTGCCGACCACCTCATGGGCCTGGCGGAACGGCAGTCCCTTGCGGACGCAGTAGTCAGCGACGTCGGTGGCGGTGGAAAAACCGCGTGCCGCAGCGATGCGCATGTTGTCCCCCTTGACCTTCATCTCGGCGATCATCTCAGCAAAGATTTTCAAACTGCCCTTGACCGTGTCGAGGGTATCGAACAGCGGTTCCTTGTCCTCCTGCATATCCTTGTTGTAGGCCAGCGGCAGCGATTTCATCAGGGTCAGCAGGGAGAACAGGTTGCCGTAGACCCGGCCGGTTTTGCCGCGTACCAGCTCCGGCACGTCGGGGTTCTTCTTCTGCGGCATGATCGAGCTTCCGGTGCAGAAGGCATCGGTCAGTTCGATGAAGTTGAAATCGGCGCTTGACCAGAGGATCAGTTCTTCTGAAAGGCGCGACAGGTGCATCATCAAAATGCTGGCAAAGCTGCAGAACTCAATGGCGAAGTCGCGGTCGGAGACGCTGTCGAGGCTGTTGCGGGTTACGCCGTCGAAACCGAGCTGCTCGGCGACCCACTCGCGGTCGATATTAAAGGTGGTTCCGGCCAGGGCTCCGGCGCCGAGCGGCAGCTGATTGAAACGGGCACGTAGATCCTGCAGGCGACTGATATCGCGGGCGATCATCTCCCGGTAGGCGAGCATGTGATGGCTGTAGAGCACCGGCTGGGCCGTCTGCAGGTGGGTGTAGCCGGGCATGATGACGTCGAGGTGCTCTTCCGCCTGCTTGATCAGCGAGGTTGCCAGCGCCGCCAGATAGTCGTGGATGGTATCGATCTCATCGCGCAGGTAGAGGCGGATGTCGACCGCCACCTGATCGTTACGGCTGCGGCCGGTGTGCAGTTTGCCGCCAACAGCGCCGATCCTCTCGATCAACCGGGCCTCGATGTTCATGTGGATATCTTCCAGCTCGACCGAAAACTCAACCTTGCCCGCCTCGATATCCTTGAGGATGCCATCCAGCCCGGCAACAATCTGCTCTGCCTCTTTGACGGCGATGATCCCCTGTTTGCCAAGCATCCGTGCATGGGCTTTGGAGCCCTGAATATCATAGGCATAGAGGCGTTGGTCAAATTCGATCGAGGCGGTGAACTCTTCAACAAATTTATCCGTGGGTTGGGTGAATCGCCCGCCCCAGAGTTTTTTACTCATGATTCAGTTTCTCCGTATGGATCGGCTGCACAGTTCCTCGGCAGCGGTTGTTCAGTGATCAGTCTGCCGATTTATCCTCCTCGATCCGTTGCCAACCGTTGTTGCTGGCCTTGAAGATCGCGTGCAATTTCAGGGGTGCACGGGTGGTACGGGGATCGAGTTCATGGAACATCGGCAAGTTAAAATAATAGAGCCGGGTTTTGCTGCCGAAGCGCAGGCGGCAAACTGGCAAGCCGTCAAAATTGTCGGTCTGATACTCCTCGCCATCTGTCATCGTTAACTTATGGCTCTTGTGAATAATAACGGCGGAATGACCAAAGCTCAATGCTTCACCATTGAGTACGCCGCTGGTTTCCTCCGAGGTGTTGCAGAATACGGTTATGGTGTCCTTGACCCCTGGTGTATAGGCCAGGTACTCACCGTAAAAACCGTTGATCACATCGCGGAATGCCGGATGTTCCGGTTTCGGGTTACATTCAAGGACCATTAACAGGTCGAGGCGCTGACGGCTGTGAAAAAACAGCTGGTTCGATTTTTCGATAATGATGTTGATATTTGACTGATAGAGATCGCGGTAAACATAGTCGAGGCAGATCAGCGGCATGAAGTTGAAGCAGTTTGGCTGGCAGCGAAATAGAGGGAACACTTTGCCGCGGTAAAGGTCGTGCTGCGAATCGAGATGTTCCTCACCGACAAAAGGGTGGCTCTTGGCCTGAATGAAGATCCTGAGCCGACCATCGGCTTCCTTGACTGCGGTGATCCCCCAGTTAGTCGGAATCTCGTCGATGTCGCCGGAGTCCAGGTCTTTGATAACGGAATCCAGTACTTCTGCGTTATCGTCCGCGTAGCGCTCAAGAACTTCCCGGTATTTTGCCAGCGGGATGTGATCGACCCCGAA
>JADFVC010000336.1 GCA_015222355.1 Chloroflexota bacterium
CGTCTGTGCTGTTAAAGCTCCGGGCTTTGGTGATCGTCGCAAGGCGATGCTCGAAGACATTGCTGTTCTGACCGGCGGTAAGGTGATTTCCGAAGAGATCGGCTTCAAACTGGAAAACGCCACCCTCGATATGCTTGGGACTGCCAAGCGGATCGTCATTGACAAGGACAACACCACCATCATTGACGGTGCCGGTGTTGACGTCGAGATCGAAGGTCGCGTCAAGGTGATCCGTGCGCAGATCGAAGAAACCAGCAGCGATTACGACCGTGAGAAGCTGCAGGAACGTCTGGCTAAACTGGTCGGCGGGGTTGCCGTGGTTAAAGTCGGCGCTGCGACCGAAACAGAAATGAAGGAAAAGAAAGCTCGCGTTGAAGATGCCCTGCACGCAACCCGTGCTGCCGTTGAAGAAGGTATCGTTCCTGGCGGTGGGGTCGCCCTGCTGCGCATCCTCGAGGATGTTCAGGAGATGGCGCTGGAAGGTGAGCAGAAGTTCGGCCGTGATCTGGTGGTCCGTGCTCTCGAAGCTCCGCTGCGCCAGATTGCCATCAACGCCGGTCTTGAAGGTGCCATCGTGGCTGACAAGGTTGCCAACGGTGAAGGCGCTTTCGGTTATGATGCTGCCGCCGATGAGTATTGCGATATGCTGGAAGCCGGGATTCTCGACCCGACCAAAGTGACCCGCACCGCTCTGCAGAATGCTGCCTCGGTTGCCGGTCTGATGCTGACCACCGAAGCGATGATTGCCGATAAGCCTGCCGAAGGCGGCGAGGCTATGCCGGCAATGCCTGGCGGCATGGGCGGTATGGGTGGCATGGGCGGTATGATGTAAGCCCGACAGCAAATTGCTGAAAGAAAAAAGCCCCTCTGGAGAGAATCCAGGGGGGCTTTTTTCTTTGGAAAGTGATTAATCCACCCCTTTTAAGTCAAAATGATCGACCGCGATTGTTCCCGCGGCATCGGTTTAACACTCAATTTAAAAGCTCTTGTCGCATCGGAAAAGAGGACTTCCACTTCAGCTTCGTCCTTGCCTTTTCCGTATGAGGCGAGGATCGCCGCTGCTGTTGCCAAGTCCTGAGTTTCCGGGTTGCCGCAAAAAATGCCGAGAGGTCCACTGAAGTCGCTGCAGCGCAATTTCAGTTGCCCGTCCCGGGCGAACGTATGCAGCCGATCGTTGTCACTCTGGTGGCGGCCGAGTACCAGTTTGGCGGTTGCGGAAAGGCGGAACTGGCGGCCATATTTAAGCAGTTCAATGTTGTCGACCGTGGCGTTCGGGGTATGTTTCAACAGGTCACGTAACTGGTTGGAAAAGCCCACTTCAGTCAGCAGGCAGCCGCCGCCACTCGACGGGAAATCAGGATAATCCCACTCTCTTGCCAGCCGTTGCTGTTGTTTGCGCGAGCGCCCCTGAATATCAAGGAGCTGCTCGCGGTCAACCCATCCCTGCTCTTCCATCGGTGTGATGGGTAACCGTTTGGCACTTAACGGCCTCAATATGCGGTCGGGATAGCCGGACAGGTTCGCCACCGAGCGTAAGGCATCGGCATTCTGGCTCATCGGGCGCTGGCCGAGCACCTCGCCTGAGAAGAGAAAGTCGTAACCTTCCTTCTCCATCATTTCTCCAGCCATGCGGAACATCAGGGCGTGGCAATCGATGCAGGGATTCATGTTGCGCCCGTAACCGTATTTCGGGTTTTTCAACATCTTCAGATGAATTTCACCGATCTCCTGGGTAATCAACGGGTGACCGATGGCTTTGGCCGCCGCCTTCGCCTTCTCGGCCCCGAAAAATGGTGTGACGAAGGAAATGCCGGTCACTTTAATCCCCTGGCGTATCAGGGTCATTGCCGCCAAGGTACTGTCAAGGCCGCCTGAAACGATTCCGAGTGCTTTTATCATCTAACCTCCCCAAAAACGGTGATTTTTTCGAATCGGGGAACATATCATAGCATTATCCTGTCGGGCAAGTCTTCTTGATCACGGTTTTCTGTTTTCTTGACAGTTGGAATTTCTGTCGGCAGTTCCCGGCCGGGAATTACTGGGTAAGTTTCGATTGGAAATTCGCCGGTTTATTGCCGAGGAGGCTGTCAGTCGGTCACTTTACCTCTGAAACGTTTGGTTTGGCCGCGCTGTTTTTTTTCATCCAGCCGTTTCTCTTTTGAACCGCGGGTCGGTTTGGTTTTTTTACGTGGTTTAGGTGGGATAAGAGTTTTTTGTATCAGTTGCCGGAGCATTTCAAGGGCCTTGAGCCGGTTCTGCTCCTGGCTGCGGGTCTGTTGTGATTTGATAATAACCACACCCTCTTTGCTGATCCGCTGATCGTTCGATTGTAAC
>JADFVC010000337.1 GCA_015222355.1 Chloroflexota bacterium
GTTTTTCAGGGATGAAGGCATACATATAGGTATGTCGAGGTCCTGAAAAAATGCTGCAACGCAGTAGATCGGACTTTTTGCGACGCCATCTTGTTTTGCATTGCAAAGTGAAAAACGATTGGAGGAGAATAAGTATTATGCGCGTGACCAATCTTTGGAAAAAAAATGAGCGACCCACCATTTCGTTCGAGTTTTTCCCGCCACGCAGTGAAAAAGATGCGGGGAAATTTGAAAAAGTGATTGATGATCTGGCCAAACTGAATCCTGATTTTGTTTCTGTGACCTTTGGTGCCGGAGGATCCAGTCGTGAAGGTTCATACCAACTCGTCAACAAACTCATTAATGAAAAAGGCCTCGACGTTATTGCGTACCTTGCCGGGTATGGTTTGAATCCGGATGAGATAATATCTGTTCTGGACAGCTATCAGGGTCTCGGGGTGGAAACCATTCTGGCTTTACGCGGCGATCCGCCTCGCGCAAACGAAGGGTTCACGCCGCATCCTCAGAGCATGCGGCACGCTTCGGACTTGCTGGAATTCATGGGGGAGCGTTATGATTTCTGCATGGGAGCGGCAGGCCATCCAGAGGGTCATCCTGAGGCGGAAAGCAAGGAAAAAGATCTTGAGTATCTTAAACTCAAGGTCACAAATGGGGCTGAGTTTATTATTGCCAATTTTGTTTACGACACCCGGTTTTTCTTCGATTTTGTCGAGCGTTGTCGGGCTATTGACATCAAGGTGCCCATCCTCCCCGGCGTTATGCCGATTTACAGTGTGAAGCTTCTGGAAATACTCACCAAGACCTGCGGGGCAACCATCACCGAGGAAATACACCAAGGTTTAGCCAGGTTGCCCACCGATGACAATAAGGCGGTAGCGGAATTCGGCATTGACTTTGCCACGCAACAATGCAGGGAATTAATAGAAAAAGGGGTGCCGGGCATCCATATTTACACCATGGATCGCGGTAAGGCGACAACGGAGATTGTCCAACGGCTGCGCAGCGAAGGGTTGCTATAAATTGCTGGCGTCGCAAAAAGTTCGCCCTCCTACGTTACGGTGGTTTTTCAGGACCTCAACATACACCGTCCGAGTTTCCCGTTACTCCGATGAACGGCCAAAATCGGCAGAGGCGTAGCTATGGAATACACAAGGCCCGGACCCGGTTTCCCTATGCCGTCTGCAGCGCCCAGGTCCGCGGATGAAAACCTCGCCGGTACTTTTTATCGCCGTCTACTGCAGTGGGTGAGCGACTTTGACCAATCTCTGGACGAGGAACACGAGGTCGGTGTGCGCTGCGTGACTTCGGGGCAAACGATGGCGTTTCACCTGTCGACGATCAGCTATTGCAACCCCGCACTGCTGCGTTTTGTCGGCGTCACCAACGCGGGCGAGCCGGTCGAATTGATCCAGCATATCTCGCAGATAAACCTGATACTGGTCAAGCTGCGGCGTCGCGATCCCGGCCAGCCAAAATCAGCCGTCGGCTCCGGGTCCTGCTGGTAGAAAACACCGGGGCAGAACCCCTCAGGAGTTTGGCGCGTCTCATCTATGATCTTTCAGGCGGAGGCGTACATCGGCACGCCTCCGCACAAACAAGCCCGCAGATTGACGCTGCCACGGCGGAAAAGATCCGTTCCCGGACGGAAACTTCTTTTCAGCGCGTGATATGATATGGCAATGTTTGTGTAGGGCTTTTTCTGCTGCCGGGAACCGATGAAAAAACTCCTCTACAGAGTGTCCCTGATCCTGCTGCTGTCGACTGTCCTGTTCGCCGGGGCCTGCTGGCTCTACGCTGATCAGATTCTGGACAAATTTGCCCGCCCCAAAATTGAAAAGTTAGCGACGCAATTGTTTGCGGCAAAAGTTCAGATCAGGCAACTGGCCTGGACAGAAACCGGGCTGGAAATCCTTGATTTGAGTATCAATTCCCCGGGGCAAGTCCTGGTGGCTATCCCACGAGTGGAACTGAACTTCACCCCCGGCTCACTCTGGCACCGGCAACTTGATGCGCTGCACATCGCCAAACCGCAGGTTGAAATCTTCCCTTCGCAAAACAGGGGAAAAGCACAAAAAACGGCCCTAAACATCCCGGAACAGCTTCCCTTTACCATCGAAATGCTGACTGTTTCCAACGGCCAGCTGTTGCTCCATACCGCAGACCGACAATTGCAGCTGCATGGATTAAATTTCTCAGGAGCACTGCAGCAGAATATTGACTTCATTCTCTCCGCCTTTTTCGGTCCTGATGCGAGGCATCCTGTCGACATCACCGGAACAGTTAAATTATCCCGGCAGCAAACCTTGACCCTGGCAAGCATCTCCTGGCAGAACCAGCAGCTTCTCACTGCACCACTGCTGATAAAGCTTGCAGGGACTGATTTTACTCTCGGGAGCAGTATGTTACGCCTGGACCAATTCGATCACAGCAAACTGCAGGAAATCCTGACGGCCTTGGGACAGCCCTCGCCGTTACCGGAAGAAATTGTTTTTTCACTCGCTGATGCGACCATCGGTTTTGCGCTGGAAGGCCAAGCTATCAAATTTGAGCTGCAGGTCGCTGCAGGCCTGCTTGGCTGGAACGACCTGACCGGAACTTTCTCTCAGCTCAAGCTTCTGATCAACCGGGAGCAGAAAGGCTGGAAAGTTGCCGGTCAGCTACGGGGCCCGGCTAAATCAACCCTCAATTTCACCACCTGGCTTGATGAAAAAAACCAGCTGGCCGGGCAAGCACTGCTGGAGATTCCCGATCCTGACCGCCTCAAAACCGAGTTACTCGGCGGGCCACCGTTGAAAATTGCCGGCGGGCTGAAACTGGCTGCGGAATACTCTCTGGAAGAAAATCGCTTTCAGCTGACTATCGACATTCACGGCCACTTGCCAGAACCGCCTGGCAAAGATTATCTGATCAATATCGGCCACCTGAACGGCCGGGGCAAGCTGCTTTTGGCTGAGAATAAAGAAGAATTTTCTCTCAACCTGCAGCTGGCTTCACACCCCTTCTTCTCAGCTGCCGGGGATTTTCGGCAACTGAATTTTTCCCTGGCACCGTCAGACCTGCAGGACTTCAAAAAGCTGCTGTCTTCCGGGCTGCTCCCCGAGCAGCTGCAAACGGCAAGCGGACTCAAAGCCGCAGGACAATTATCCAGAAAAGCCGCGCATTGGACGGGAAACATCCAATTGACCGCCGAGGAGATTACCCTGCCTGACCTGGCCCTGAACGAGATCGTCTGCCGCGGAAAGTTACATCTCGCCTCCGATCAGATCAATTTTGAAGAGACTTCTTTCCGCTTCGACATTGCTCGCGGTGATGAGTTGAGTGCTCAAGTGAATGCCCGGGGCGCAGGGGAATTTTCAGCACAGAAGTTTTCCCTGGTGCTGAAGCAACTCTCCCTTGCGCACCTGAACTACATGTCTCCGGATGGGCAAACAGGGGTTGGCGAAGCGGCACTCGAACTGCGGGGGGACATCAGTGGCCTCTGGCCGGAAGGGCCGATCGCGCTTGAGCTGAACGGAACTGTTGCGGCACAGGAAATTCTCGCGGGGGAATTCTATGCTGACCTTTCCGCATATAAAGGGGATTTTTTATTAACCGGGGAATTCGCCCCTGACACAGGGGAATTGCACGCCGGATCTTTCAAAATCAACCTTCCTCAACTCGGGGCCCTGGCCGCTACGGGGCTGTTCAGCCCGGAACGTATCAGCGTGCAAGGTCATGTTGAGCTTGCTGACCTGGCCGAAAGCTACGGAGAACATATCGGGCCGCTATTGAGCGGATTCCAACCGGCGGCGGCAGAGCTGGCTCTCGAAGGCGGAATGTCGCTCGACTACAACCTGCTCTGGAATCTTGGCGGTTGGCAAACAAACGGGACCTTACAGCTCCGGGGACTGAATGCTTACCGGGATCGTCCCCGGTTGAAAATCGTTGACGGAACCGGCTCCATCCCCTTTGCAATCAGCTTCGGGAAGGCTCCGGCTACAGAAAACCCTACCGCGGAATATCCCGGGGAAATTTCTTTCGGGGCGTTGTCTGCCGGTTTGGCAAGCCTGGAGGAAGGTCGTCTGGAACTGGCCGCGTCAACCAACCGTCTCACCTTCCGTTCGCCGCTGTTGCTGCGACTTGCCGGCGGCCGGGTGGCGATTGAGAATCTCATCCTGGGGTGGCCGTCCGGCAAACCGCAAGGCTCAGTCAAAATCAACATTGCCGAGGTCGACCTTGAAACATTGACCGAAGAACTCGGGTTGCCGGTGATGCAAGGCAGGTTCAGCGGTGATCTTGGAACCATCCGTTATGCCGACCGACAACTCAGCACCGACGGCCTTGCCGGCATCGAAGTCTTCGGCGGCCGTTTTCAATTGAGCAACATGCGCTACACTGACCCATTCTCCAGCTATCCGACCTTTCATGCTGATATCGACTTCTCCGGGCTGGATCTGTTGCAGGCGACCCGAACCTTCGACTTCGGTGAAATGAACGGTGTGTTTGACGGACATATTCATGGTTTTAAATTATTCGGCAGCACGCCTGCCGCTTTTGAAGCTGCGGTGTCAACGCGCAAAAAAGGGAAACGCAACATCAGTGTCAAGGCCCTGAACAATCTCAGCATTCTCAGCCAGGGCGGGATTTCGTCCGCTCTGTCCCGGGGCATCTACCGCTTCATCGATTTTTATCGTTATCAAAAGATCGGTTTCAAATGCTCGCTGGAAAATGATATCTTTACCCTGTTGGGGACAGCCCTGCCCGGATCGGACCGGTACCTGGTCCACGGTGGGCTGCTCCCGCCCCGGATCGATATCACGACAACCACGCCGACCATCTCTTTCAAAGAGATGATGAATCGCCTCGGCCGTATCGAACGGGCAGGGAACTAAATCAGGACAGCAGGAAACAACAGACAAAGGGAGGATAAAGATGAAAACAATCACTCGCAGTTTAAGCCTGTTGCTGGCACTGACGGTTATCTCTTGCGTGACCATTAATATCTATTTTCCGGCAGAGGAAATCCGCGGAGCCGCGGATAAAATCGTCAACGAAGTCTGGGGCGACCGCATCCGGAACGGGACTGAAGAAGTGGCGCCACAGCCCATGGAGAAAGCCCCCGGCAGCAGTTTTTACAATCTTTTGCGGCCGGGAAACGCATTTGCAGGCCAGGATATCAATGTCAGTACCCCGGCAATCCGGGGCATCAAAACCTCGATGAAAAACCGCTCCGGCCAGTTGATCGGTTTCCTGAACGCGGGAAATGTCGGACTCAGTCACGATGGTTTGCTCAAGGTCCACAGCACCAACGGGTTGAACCTTAAACAGAAAGGCCAGGTCAACAAGCTGGTTAAAGCGGAAAATCTGGACCGCAAACGCCTTTACAAGGAAATCGCCGTCGCCAACGGCTTCCCGGACAAGGTCGGTGAGGTTCAGAATATTTTTGCCGATTCCTGGCGCAAGCAAGCCAAGAAAGGCTGGTACCTGGAAAAACCTGACGGGAGCTGGGGACAGAAATAACCGGGTCCACGCGATAAAACGACATAAAAACAAAATGCGAATAGGTCCGATCAAGTCAATTGATGACCTGATTAGCGCTAATCTTCAGCTGTGGCAAAAAAAGTTTTCTGTTTTCGTTGTACAATCGATCAACCAGAATCCAACTTGAATACATTGGATAACCGCAGTGTCTATGATATCGACTTCCGAGGTCTGAAATGAACCAAAGCCATGTCACGGTCAAACAACTGATTGCCCGGATGCAGAATGAAAAGAATTTTCCGGCAATTTCACAACATATCACTGAGCTCAATTCCAAAGCGTCGCCGACCAGCGAATCATCAGCTAGCGAACTGGCTGCCCTGATTCTGCGTGACTACTCGCTGACCAGCCGCTTGCTGAAAGTGGCCAACTCGGCCATGTATGGTCAGTTCTCCGGCACCATCTCGACGGTGTCGCGGGCGGTGGTGGTTCTCGGCTTCGAGCAGGTGCAGTTGACCGCCGCCGGGCTGATCTTCTTCGAACACCTGCAGGACAAATCCAAATCCCACTACATCAAGGA
>JADFVC010000338.1 GCA_015222355.1 Chloroflexota bacterium
GGCTTATACTTTGGCAGCCATGTTGCGCGGGGTGCTGATCGGCAGCGTGGTTTGGATGATTTCGACGCTGTTTGCCAGCTTGCCCTGGCAGTCACCCTTGCTGGCTATTCTGATGGCGCTGCTCGCCAGTTTTCTCTTCGCTCAGTTCGGTTTGATTGCGGCAATTTTTGCCCACAACTTCGATACCTTGTCGATGTACAGTAATTTCCTGATTCTGCCGTTGATTTATCTCGGCGGGGTTTTTTACCCGATTTCAATTTTGCCGGAACCCTGGGAAAAGCTGTCCTTTCTGAATCCACTCTTTTATCTGATTGACGGTTTTCGGCACGCCATTCTTGGCGTTGGCGATACGAGTTTTTTACTGGCCTTCGGGGTCAGCGGCGCGATTGCGCTGGGTCTGTTTTGCTGGGCGGCCTGGCTGATCGGCAAGGGCCATCGTTTAAGAACCTGAGTGAAAGGAGTCTGTCTGATGTTGTCGAAACCGCATGGCAAGGCGTTCAGTAATTTTTACGATGTGGTCAGGGACGAATCGTTGCTTGACCGGAAGACCACTATTCTGGTCGGCCTGGCGGCTGCGATGGCGGTAGGCTGTGTTCCCTGAGTGGAACATTACCTTGGTGTTGCCGGGGAACAGGGAATCAGTGAGGAAGAGATTGGCGCGACCCAAGGTATTTGCATGGCGGTCTGTGCCGGTCGGGTGAACGCGCTGATGAAAGAGATCGCCCGCAAGAACAGTTGATACTTAACGGGTGAATGGCTGAAAGCAGGAATTGAAGATGCAGGATCATTTGGTACGTGCTGTCAGTCAGGACGGCTTGTTGCGTGGGATGGTTGCAGTGACCACTGGGCTGGTCAAGGATATTTGCGAGAAACAGCAGACAGATTTTACCGCGACAGTGGCACTTGGGCGGCTGCTGACCGGTGGGGCTTTGCTGGGTTGTCTGCTGAAGGGAAAGCAGCGTCTGGCCCTGGTGATGGAAGGAAACGGACCGCTTGGGCGGCTTGGCGTTGAAACCGATGCACGAGGTCGAGTCCGTGGCACCATCCGTAACCCGGTCGCCGGATTGCCGCCGAAAGATGGGCGATACGATGTTGCCGGGGCCGTTGGCAAGGCTGGCTTTCTGCATGTCTGGAAAGACCTGGGCCTGAAAGAGCCCTACCAGAGCATGGTGCAGTTGCAGAGCAGTGAAATTGCCGAAGACCTGGCTTGGTATCTGACGAGCTCGGAGCAGGTGCCATCGAGCGTCTCCCTGGGTGTTGAACTCGATGCGACGGGGCGGGTTGCTGCTGCGGGAGGGATATTGATCCAGGCGCTGCCGCCGGGGGACGAGCAGCAGGTAGAGCGTATTATTGAGCAATTACAGCAAATGTCGCCCGTCACCAGCCTGCTGCGCCAAGGGTCGGCTCCGACAGAAATTCTGCAGAAGATTTTTGCCGGTGTCGAGTCTCAGGGACTCACAAAAATCCCCTTGCAATTTTATTGTCCTTGCAGTCCTGAGCAGATTGCCGGGGTGCTGCGGAGTCTCGGTAAAGCTGAATTGCAACGACTGGCGAAAGAACGGGAAGAGGTGGCGGTGACCTGCGAATATTGTCGCAAGCGTTACCTGTTGACTTCTGAGCAGGTTCTTGCGCTGTTGAAATAGTTCTCTTTCCTCACTGCCGGTGCGGATGGTTCTATTATTTATATTTAATGCAGCAGCGGCAGGGTCGACCGAAATTAATGCTTGTGAAACTGCTGCAATCGCGGAATTGAATCATTGATCAGCTACCCAATTAAATACGACCTCCCGAGTCGGGAAAGCAAAAAACCTTGAGGTATTCAATTATTACAAATCCAAACAATGTTTGATTCATAGGCCTTGCTCCGGGGGGTGTGAAATGTCGACAAAGTTGCTCGGGAGTGAAAATGGTAACATTCAAAAACTACAGTAATTCCGATAGAAAAGCGAACTGGCTAAGTCAAGTTAATTGGATACAGTA
>JADFVC010000339.1 GCA_015222355.1 Chloroflexota bacterium
GCGGCAGGGTCAGCTTGATCGCCGTCTTGGCGGCCCTTTCTTCGGCAACTTGCCGCCGTTTAACGCGCATGGCATCAGCGTGCACCCGTAGCGCTCTGGCCATACTGGTTCCGAAGCGAGTGGTCTGTACCAGCATCGTCATCAGGTTCTGTACTTCAGCAACCCCGGTTCGCAGGCTCATATTCTTCAGACTTTCGCTACGTGGCCGTCCCGCCCGAATCTCCCGGTTAACCGTATGGAATTCATCACTTAAATCGCTGCTCAAAGAGCGTAGCTCATCACCTACCCGCTTGAACGTCATATCGAGCCCCAAGCCGGATTCAACACAGATAACCATCAGGTCAAGGGCGTCGGGCAGTGCTCTAAAAATCGCCTGCTGCCGTTTCTTGATGATGACGCTCAGGACTATCGAAGGGAGAAAATAACCGACAACTGCCAATCCCAGGCAGATCAGGAAAACTTCCGGGGTGAAGCGATAAAACAGACCGCAAAGCAGAAATAACGCCGGCAGCAGGCCTGTCAAAACAAGTTTGAGAGCAAAATAGTTTCGATAGCTTTTCTGCGAGCGGAACCCTCCCTGCAGCAGCCGGGTTCGGGCCCGCTGTCGACCCTCGGCGTTACTCGGCGAGAGGATACCATGCAAAGGCGTGGCAACCTTGGCAACCACCCCCTGATCCTCTTCCTCAAGCAGCTTTTTCTTCTTCGATAGGGCCGGAGCATCCTGCCGGAGTAACCTGCCCAGCCTTTGGGAGGCTGGATTTCGGCGAAGAAAAATCAACAGCAACACGCCGACAAACAGGACGACGGAAAAGAACACCGCCAGTTGGATCAATAACATTTCACCACTGCCAAAGGTTCGATTGATGAAATTTAAAATATCGGCCATAGATCGCCCCTACATCTCTATACGGATTATTCTGCGGATCATAATAACGCCTAAAATCATCAGGACAATTGCTCCGGCAAGCAGCTTCTGACCATCTTTGTCGATCCAGAGCATCGAGATATAATTGTAATTCAGAATGTAGATGATAAAAAACATCGCTATCGGCAGCATGACCAATATCACTCCTGACATCTTCCCCTCAGCAGTGAGGGTGGCGACGTGCCGTTTGAATTTAACCCGCTCACGGATCAAGCGACAGATGTTATCGAGAATTTCTGCAATATTCCCACCGGTCTCCTTCTGCACCAGGATAGCAATCGTGAAGTAGCGCAGATCCGGACTGGCCACCCGAGCACAAAGGTTTTCCAGCGCCTCCTTAAGGGTCAGCCCTAAACTGATTTCATCAACAACCGCGGTAAATTCTCCGCCGAGGGGATTGGGCATCTCCTCGGCGATCATTTCCAACCCGGAAGACAGGGCATGCCCCGAGCGTAAAGCCCGGGCCAGCAGATCGAGGGCCTCAGGTAGTTGATCATGAAATTTTGCCAGAGCCTTCTGTTCGGCAGAACGCAACCAGAGCACTGGCACCCCCAAGAGCCCCCCACCCAGGAGCAGCCCGGCAGCAGTTGAATGCAGCAGGGAACCGAGTAAAGCGCCAACCACACCCAATACGATGCTGAACAGAATAAAACTGGAGGCAGTAATCGGCAGGCTGGCCCTCAGCAACAATCGGTCAAGGCTGGCCAGACGTGGTAACGAGAGAAAAAAAGCTTCCAGTGGACCGGCTTTACTGAAAACCTTTTTGCGGTAAAGGCTCAGTTTTTCCTGGCCATGCTTACCGCCTGCAGAGATAGACAGCAGTCGTGTTTTCAATTTCCGCTTTTCCACCAGTTTGCTGCCCGACCAAACCAGGTAACCGCACTGGACGATCAGGACGACAAATAGAAAGATGGCCCCGTAAAGCAGTATTGTAAGCAGATCCATAGTCTCTTTTTTCCTTCCTGCACAAAAGGATCAGTCAGGGGAAAACAGATTTTCCGCAAAGCTGATCCCGGCCAGTTCGAGCC
>JADFVC010000340.1 GCA_015222355.1 Chloroflexota bacterium
GCCCGATAATTTTCGCCAAAGGGTTCAACCTGAAACAGAGATTCCAGCAGCAGTCCACAACGATCCGCCAGATAAGAAAATCCCTTGGCAAAACGACTCTTCAAACGAACACGGCAAAGGTCGTAGTCCAATTCAAGATGTTTAGCAAAGGCAATCGACTGGTTGACGTGCCCCGGTTTACCATCGCTGAGGATCAGCAGGCGACCCTGCGGCTCACTCTGCGAAGGATTCGGCTTCATCAATCAGCATCACCGGGATGTCGTCCCTCACGGGATATCGCAGTTTGCAGGCATCACAGGTAATTGATTGCCCATCTTCAGTCAGAGCGACCGGCCGTTTGCATTTCGGGCAAGCAAGAATTTCCATCAATTCAGGACGTACTGCCATTCTGTTTTCTCCATAATCGCTGAACTATTTCAGCCTTAAAGTCGTCAACATTTTCAACATGTATGCTCATCGGCACCTGATAACAGGGGAGTTCAAAGCTCTCCGCAGCAAGTTTAACCGCGTCTTTCTCCGTGGTGATGAGCCCGTCAAACCCCTTTGCCGCGGCCCTGATCGACTCAAGAATCCCGGGATTGTAATCACTGTGATCGCTTAACACCAAGCGATCAGCAATCTGTAAACCGGCCAGCTTGAGCGAAGAAAAAAAGTTCTCGGGGTCAGCGATCCCGGCAAAAGCAAACAGTCTTTGCTTGCTCAGTGCTGCAAATGGCACCTGCTTTCCACCGAGTTGAACAGCATATTCGGCCAGACGATGTTGGCTTTTAAAGACCGGTTTAGTTGAAAAGCCGAATGCTGACTCAGTCTCCGACCGTGTCAGCAACAACAGGTCCGCCCGGTGCAAAGCAGATGGGAATTCACGCAGTAAACCCGCGGGAAGCGGCAAGCCGTTTCCGAGCGGACATTTCGCATCCAGCAGAACCAGATCAAGACTCCGCGCCACGGCACGATGCTGAAAACCATCATCAAGGATGATCAGGTCTGCAGCATACTCCTCCACCGCAACCTTGACCCCATCCGCGCGTCTTCGCGCAATAAACACCAACGCCTGCGGGTTGCGTCGTGCAAGCAAATAGGGTTCATCGCCAGCCTCAGTTGCCGAAAGCAGCGGACCGGTCCCGGTTGCCACCAGTCCGACATTACCACGGAATGTTCCACCGTAACCACGGCTGACAACGGCAGGACGTTTCCCTTGCCGGATAAATTCCTTCAACAGCCAATCGACGACCGGTGTTTTTCCGGTTCCCCCGGCAGCAAGATTCCCAACTGAAATAACCGGCACAGCAGGACGATAAGTCGAAAAAATCTGCCAATCGTAGCCTTTGCCTCGCAGCCAACCGACCATCCCGTAAAGAAAGGATAATGGCATCAACAACAGCAATAATATCTTTTCTGCCGGCGATTTTACACCCTGCAGGACAATGCGACGGTGGAACTGCTGGAAACGGCTCATCAATTTTTCAGACAGCGGGTTATGCGTTGCATGGTCCGCTCTGTCGCACCGGCATTTTCTGCGATCAGAGAACGTCCCGCCTGCCCCATGGCGCGGCAACGAATCGGGTCATCGAGCATCAAAATACTCTGTCGCTCCAATTCCTGCTGATTCATCACCTGCACACCGGCTCCGGCACGGATAAGCTTGGCTGATATTTCACGAAAATTCTGCACATGAGGCCCGAACAGTACAGGTTTACCAAGCAACGACGCTTCGAGAAGATTATGACCGCCAACCGGAACCAGACTGCCACCGACAAAGACTATTTCAGAGACAGCATAAAGATTCAACACCTCTCCAAGGGTATCAACCAGCAACACTTCGCCAGCCTGAAGCGGTTGCTTGCTCTCCGACAATGAGCTACGCAAATGGCCAGCGATGCCATTTTCTACCAGCAGCGATTGCACCTCCCGACAACGCTCAGGATGGCGTGGGATTAACACCAGAATAAGCTTTCGCCCTTGTTCCAACAGTTTTTTGTAAACCGAAAGGAGCTGCTCTTCTTCTCCAGCATGGGTACTTCCGGCAACCAGAATCGCAACCTCTTCCGGCAAACAATAAGTTTGTTTAAGTTGCGCAACCTCTGCAGATGATATGTCGCGCGGTTCATGATCAAACTTCAGATTCCCGGTATTCTCAAGCTGGGTATTTATCGCCCCAAGCTGAGCAATCCGCTCGGCGTCCATCTGAGATTGCATACACAGGGCCGTAAAAGATTGTAAAATTGGCCGCAACACAGGGCGGACAAGACGGTAACGCGGAAAAGAACGATCGGAAATTCGTCCATTGACAAGCACAAGTGGAATCCCTAAAAGGTTCGCTTGGCGGATAAAATTCGGCCAGATTTCTGTTTCAACAATGACAACCAATTCCGGGCAAACAGCCTGCAACACCCGACGCACGGTCCAGGAAAAATCGAAGGGAAAAAACAAACAACAATCGACATCTCTATTTTTCAGAGCAACGGCATGTCCGGTTTCTGTCACATTTGTCAGCAGTAGCTGATAATCAGGATACTTTTTCCGCAATGCCCTCAAGAGTGGGGCCGCAGCGCGGGTCTCCCCGACAGAAACGGCATGAATCCAGAGAACCGGCTTTTGTTGTAAGCGTTGCAACTGCTCAGCCGAAAAATATCCCAAACGCTCGCGAATGCCGCGGCGACTTTTCCCGTAACGGATTCCGCGCAACCAGTAAATAGGGACCAGA
>JADFVC010000341.1 GCA_015222355.1 Chloroflexota bacterium
CCTCAGGGCTTGATTTTTGCTCCCTACAATTTTGTTGAGCTGGGAATCCAGCAGCTGATGCCGGATGGTAGCAACCGAACCTCAGTGCAACTGACCAGAGCTTGATTGACTCTGTATGACGCTTTTGACGCCCCGGGAAACCGGGGCGTTTTTGTTTGTGTAAGGTTGATGGTCCGACAGCCTCCTAGTGACGATTCAGTTGGTACTTACGAACCGCTTGGTTGTGCTCTTTGAGTGTCGCTGAAAACTGATGGCTGCCATCCCCGCGTGAGACAAAATAAAGATACCTTGTCTCGGCTGGAACAGCGGCTGCCTGTAGTGCAGAAAGGCCGGGACTGGCGATCGGTCCGGGCGGCAGAGCGCGGATGATGTACGTGTTGTAGGGGGTCGGGGTTTGCAGGTGTTTGCGGGTCAGGTTGCCGGCAAAATCCTTAATACCGTAAATCACGGTTGGATCAGTCTGGAGCTGAATCCCCTTGCGTAAACGATTGTGAAAAACAGAAGAGATCAACGGCATCTCCTCAGCGTCCCCGGTTTCCTTTTCAATGATTGACGCCAGGGTCAATAACCGGTGCGAATCAAGGTTCAGTTTTTTGGCTTTTTTCAGCAGCTCCGGAGACAACTTCTGCTGTAATTGTTTCACCATCATTGTGAATAGACTGGTTTCATCAATGCCTGGTGTAAACAGGTAGGTTTCTGGAAACAAATAGCCTTCAAGGCTGTCAGCTGAAATATTCAAGGATTTGATAAAAGATCGATCTTTGGTCAGTCTCTGCAGCTTTTCTGCGTCACCAAATCCGTTATGAGCGATCCGCTCAATAATTTGCGCCAGGTTGAAGCCCTCAGGAATGGTGAGAGTTGCTTTTTCGACATCCCCGTTCACCAGTCTGCTTAAAATCTGCCGGGGGGTGACAGAATCGCGAAAGCGGTAGTTGCCGACATGAATCTGTCCGCTCTGATCATGCAGCCGGGCCAAGAGTTTTAAAGCGAATGCGCTCCGCAACACTCCAGCGGTCTCAAGATCTTCGGCGACCTGCGAGAGACTCTCTCCCGGATAAATATGATAGCTGACAGGTTGTGGAGGCGCTTGGGGGGAGAAAAACATCCAGTACCCTGAAAAACCGGCAGCTGTCAGGATCAGCAGAATCAACAGAGATACCCAGAGTAGCAGTTTACGCATCGATCAACTTTCAGAGCTTTAACTTATTCTCGTTACCGGTAAGCAGGCGATCAATGTTGGCTCGATGGCGCCAAATAACCACCCCGGCAATGATCAGGGTGATCAGAAAAATGGCCAATGACCGTTCGAACAGCAGGGTCAAAAAGGGCGTTATGCCGGCAGCGGAAATCGAGGCCAGGGAAATGTAGCGCCAGCGCCAGAGAATCAAAGCAAAAAGAGCTAAGGCACAGAGGATCGTTTGCGGGGAGATGATCAGGAACACCCCGAGCGCGGTGGCAACTCCTTTGCCCCCTTTAAAGCCGAGGTAGACAGGATAGCAATGGCCGAGAAACGCAGCGAGACCAACCAGGGCCAGGGTGGCCCCGGCACAGGCGAAGAGCTGTGAAGCGATGAGTAATGGAATCACGGCTTTCAGGCAGTCGCCGATCAGGGTGACAACGCCAAGCTTGCGACCGGCGACCCGGTAGACGTTACTTGCCCCGATATTGCCACTGCCCGTTTTACGGATGTCTTCACCACCCGCCAGCTTGGTTATGATGATCCCGGTCGGGATGGCACCGATCAGGTAAGCGGCGAATAACAGCAGGGTGAGTGTCATATTGTTCACTCCAAACAGAAAAAGCGACCACGATGGGCCGCTTTTTTAAATTCGGGGGATGGTCGGGGCGAGAAGATTTGAACTTCCGACCCCCTGCTCCCGAAGCAGGTGCGCTACCAGACTGCGCTACGCCCCGACACCATCTTTCCCGAAGTACGGCCGATATTTTTAGCACTGTTTAAATGGAAAAGCAAGTTATTTTGCCATGACCCGGAATTAGAAGACAGCACCCGGTGTGGCTAATCCCGTCTTATGATTCCGGCCCTTTTCGGCGCTGCCCGCATTGCGCGAAATGACTCGAAAACAATGATCTGCAAGTCAATCTGCGACCACTGAGAAGATCGCCTCAGTCAATGTCGTCAAATCTTCCGGCGCAATAATGTAGGGAGGCATCACATAGACCAGTCTGCCGAACGGACGTACCCAGACCCCTTTTTCAACAAAACGAGGCTGGATTATTTGCATATCGACCGGCTCTTTCAATTCAACAACACCAATACCGCCCAGAACCCGGACATCGGCAACCCGGGGGAGTTCACGGCAGGGGGACAAGCCAGCTTCCAGCCCGGTTGAGATCTGCTTGATGCGTTCCTGCCAGGGACTTTCCAGCAGCAGGTTGATACTGGCAACAGCCACCGCACAGGCCAGCGGATTGCCCATGAAGGTCGGCCCGTGCATAAACACACCGGGATCGCCCGAAGAAAGCACCTCGGCAACCTGACTGGTCGTCAGAGTTGCCGCCAAGGTCATATAACCACCGGTCAAGGCTTTACCCAGGCAGATGATATCAGGGGAAATCCCGGCGTGTTCACAAGCAAACAGCTTACCGGTGCGACCGAAGCCGGTTGCGATCTCATCGGCGATCAACAGAATATCGTAATGATCACAGAGTTCCCGGACCCTGCGCAGATATTCCGGGGCGTAGAAACGCATCCCCCCGGCACCTTGAACGATCGGTTCCAGAATGATGGCGGCAATCTCTTGATGATGCTGCTCAACAAGATTTTTCAAGCTGGCGATATCTTCTTCACGCCATTCAGCATCGCTGCGACAGGTTGGTGCATCGGCGAACAGATGCTGTGGCAACAGGTGGCTGAAGATGTGGTGCATCCCGGTCAGCGGATCGCAAACCGCCATGGCGCCAAAGGTGTCACCATGATAACCATTGCGAATCGTCAACAAGCGGCTTTTTTCCGGTCGCCCCGAAGCGTACCAGTACTGGATGGCCATCTTGATCGCCACCTCGACCGACACTGAGCCGGAATCACAGAAAAAGACCTGCTGTAACGGCTCTGGAGTCAGTTCCACCAACAACTTGCCCAACTCTGCCGCAGCGGGATGGGTCAGGCCACCGAACATCACATGTGCCATCTTGTCCAATTGCTGCTTGGCCGCTTCATTCAACCGGGGATGGTTATAACCATGTATCGCTGACCACCAGGAGGCCATACCATCGATCAGTTCCCGACCATCCTGCAGCTTTAACCTCACCCCGTTGGCCGTCACCACCGGGAACATTTGCTGAGGATTGGTCATCGACGTATAGGGATGCCAGAGATGCACGCGGTCAAACTCCTGCCAGTTTTCGATGCTGTCGATCATGGTCGGTCCCTTCCTGTCAGGCGGAAGATAAATTTTTCAGGGCCATTGTATGCGATTCCACTGAAAAGAAAAGGCCGGAGAGATTTTTCTCTCCGGCCGACGAATTTTCGGCAATCTGACGGTGATGGAAAACCTCACACTGGTCACCTACACCCGCGAGAAAGATGCTGATCCGGGAGGATAGTGTTTGACCGGCGAAGACAGATTCGCTGTCTATGCGTTGTTGGCATCATTTGGAGGGGATGATGGGAAACAGGACCGTAAATCAAAAGCCACCGGTTGCGATAAATAGCAGCGGTGGCTTTTTTCGTTTTGGATATCAAGTTTTAGGGCGGGCACTGGCCGCCCCACCTACTTCTTCTTTTCAGCCTTTTTGGCCTTTTTATCAGCCTTTTTTTCTTTCGGGGTTTTGGCCGGTGCTTTTTTTTCCGTCTTCTTGCTGTCCATGCCCTTGCCCATGATTTTTCTCCTTCTTCTTCCGCGGTTAGGATACTGGCCCGACACAAAATAGGTTTCATCTTAGCACGGCCAGGTTTCCAGAGAGATTTTTTCGGCCACGCGCGCAATTGAGCAGGGGAGCGAATTAAGTATGGATGTCCCCGAGACGCAGTCCAATCGGCGGGTCGCGTCCC
>JADFVC010000342.1 GCA_015222355.1 Chloroflexota bacterium
ATGAGACGAATCCTGCTGATTGACCAATTCTGACTCCCGATCTTCCAGTCTTTTCACCATTTCGAGTAAATTTTCTAAATGTTCACTCGGAAACTCGGGTAAGGCTGAAAGATGATTTTTCACGCGCCGGGCTGTGGCCAGGGTTAAACGGATCTGTTTGAGTGGATCGAGCTGCGTTTGATTTCGGATACGCGCCACCTCGCGAAACTGTTTCTGTACTGTCGGCAGGCTGCGTTCCTGCTCAATGACCGTTGCCCGCAGTCGGGCATACTCTTCATCGGAAAATTGTTGTTCCTCGCACGCCTGGCGCAGCAGGTCGATGGAACGGTAATCGGGGAGCGGTTGCAGACGGCGTTCGGCACCGAGCAAGGCCGGTTCCTCCTGTTCCAGATAGCGGTACGCCAGGGTCAATTTGCGGGCGGTTTCTTTGCGGATACGGATCTCCCGCGAGCAGTAGTCATCGAATGATTCGTAGCCCCAGTCTTGAAATTCTCCCTGATTCTTCACTTTGCTCAGCTGTTCGCCCAGTTCCACCCAAGAGGATTTGAACTGCCGGGCGACGGCCAGCACCCGGTAACGGGGTGAACTGGGATCGAGTTCGTGCATCAGTTGTTCGATGATCAGTTCGTTTTTACTTTTTGGGGCTTCGCGCATTATTCTGCTCCATGGACTTTGCTGATTATGCGCACGATAGCACAGCCGTCCGTCGACAGGTACCGGGAGTTTTACTTGCCTTATTCGGTAGCTCAGGTAAAATTCAGCCTCTTTACAGGAGGATGTATGAAAAAATGCCAGGTGGGGCCGGATACGGTTCGCATGCTGGAGCTTGGGCACCCCTGGGTGATTGCCGATCGTTTTACCAAGCAGTGGCCGGCCGGCAAGAGTGGGGAGCTGATTTCCCTGGTCGATGGAAAACACCGGCATCTGGCAACCGCTTTGTATGACCCGTATAACCGGATTGTTGCCCGGGTCCTTGGCCGTAAGAATATTCAGCTGGATAGTCTCTGGCTGGGGGAAAAGCTACGTGCCGCCAAGCAGTTGCGCCTGCAGCATGCCCTGCTGGAGGAGACCGACGCCTATCGGCTGGTCAATGGTGAAGGGGATGGCCTTCCGGGAATCACTGTCGATCGCTATGGCGACTACCTGATGGTGCAACTTTATACCGAGGCTTGGGATCCTCACCTGCCGGTTTTGCAGAGCGCACTGCAGCAGATTTTTCAGCCGCGCGGCATTTACCGAAAATTACGTCCCCAGGAAACCCGGAAACTGGAAGCCCGAAGCCGCAGTAAGGAGTATAGTCGGTTGATCGCCGGTGTCGCCGCGCCGGTACCGTTACCGGTGCAGGAGAATGGGCTGGCCTATTATGTTGACCTGCGCGAAGGGTTGAACACCGGACTTTTCCCTGACCAGCGCCGCAATCGGCGTGAACTGATGGCTCGCGCAGCCGGTAAGCGGGTACTCAATCTGTTTGCTTTTACCGGGGCGTTTTCGGTGGCTGCGGCTGCGGCCGGAGCGAAGCAGGTGACCAGCGTCGATGTCTCGCAGAAGTATCTGAATATTGCCCGCGAGAATTTTTCGCTCAATCGGTTCAATCCCAAGCGTCATGAATTTATTGTCGGGGATGTTTTTGCGGAACTGAGCAAAATGCATGAACAGGGACGGCGTTTTGACATTATCCTGTTTGATCCTCCCTCCTTTTCTACCACCAAGAAGAGTCGTTTTTCCACCCATGGCGGCACCGCCAAGCTGGTCACAGAAACCCTGCCGCTGTTGGAAGAAGGCGGTTTGCTGATGAGTTCGACCAACCATCAGAAGATCTCAATGGATGACTATTTGAAAGAGTTGCGCCGCGGGACACTGCAAGCTGAGAGTGATCTACGGACCATTTTCACCGCTGGTCAGCCGGAGGATTTCCCTTGCCCGGTGACTTTTCCTGAGGGGCGTTACCTGAAATTTGTCATCAGCGTGAAACAAAAGGAAGGGTGATGCCCCCGCAAAAAGTCCGACCTGCTGCGTTGCAGCGTTTTTTACTGTCCAAACAAGACTGTCCACTTTTACTTGACCACGTCATTGCCGCCATACGGTTGTATAACCGTCAATCGGCTTGCCTTCCCAAGGGAGTTTTGCTAAAAAGGACCATTCTTTACACTGAGTTCAAGGAGACAGACGAATCATGGGACTGATGACCGGAAAACGGGGAATTATCTTTGGCGTTGCCAATGACAAAAGCATTGCTTGGGGGGTTGCCCAGCAGTTGCATGCTGAAGGTGCCGAGCTGGCGTTTACATTTTTGAACGGGCCGCTGGAAAAACGCGTTCGGCCGCTGGCTGAGAGTCTTGGTTCCAAGATCGTCCTGCCTTGCGATGTCCAGCAGGAAGAGCAGCTGGTGGCGGTTTTCAGTGAGTTGGAAAAACAATGGGGGACAATCGATTTTGTTGTTCACGCGGTGGCGTTTGCAAACCGCGAAGACTTGAAGAATCCCTTCAGTCAGACCAGCCGTGAAGGTTTCCAGTTAGCTCTTGATGTCAGCGCTTATTCACTGGTGGCGGTCACCCGTTGTGCCATGCCGGTTTTGAATGAGGGGAGCAGTATTATCACCATGACCTATCTTGGCTCGGTCCGTACTGTGCCGGCTTACAACGTTATGGGTGTTGCAAAGGCGGCGCTGGAATCCTGCGTACGTTACCTGGCGGCCGAATTGGGTGAAAAGGGGATTCGGGTCAATGCCGTGTCCGCAGGTCCGATCAAGACCCTGGCCGCATCCGGGATTGCTGACTTTAAGGAGAAATTGCGGATTGCCGAGGAGCGGTCTCCCTTGGGTCGGCTGGTCACTCAGAAGGATATCGGCAAGGCCAGCCTCTATCTGTTGTCCGACCTTGCTTCCGGTGTTACCGGTGAAGTTCACTATGTTGATGGCGGTTTCAATACGGCTGCCGGCTAGTAGGGTGGCGGACTATCTATGAGTCCGCTGCAAATTTTATCTGGAAGGGCCCCGTTCGGGGCCTTTCCGCATTTTTGGGCGGTCAAATGATTGAAGGGAAAACCAGCGGCCTTAAGGCCAGTCAGATCAAAGCTCTGGAACGTATCTACCGGCGGAAGATTCCGGCAACTGAGCTGATTACCGATGAACTGGCACGCTACCTGACCGAGCTGTCCCGAGAAATTCAGCGTCAGGTCGGAGTGGTGATTGATCGAGCCGGTGTTGTGCAATATGTCATCGTTGGTGATGACCGGGAAATCGTCATCCCCGATCTTGCCAAGTACAGCCTTGGTCGCAGCGGTCTGCGCGGCTTGCGCTGTGTCCACACCCACCTGAAGCAGGAACCCTTAAGCCGTGATGACCTGACCGACCTTGAGTTGTTGCGCCTCGACCTGCTGGCAGTGATTGGGGTGCGCGAGGACGGTTTGCCGGGGCGGTTTGCCTATGCCCATCTATTGCCGACGGAAAAAAACGCCCAGATCGAGACCGTTGAGCTGAATGATTTTTACCAGTTACAGCTTGATTTTTCTGCTTTTATTCATGCCCTCGATCAGGGGATGGAGCGGGTTGCCGCCGAAACGGTTGATTTGTCGGACAATCGCGAAAGGGCATTGTTGATTTCGGTTGCCACCGGTTCCCGGCAGCAGAGTGAAGATTCAATGGCTGAACTGGAAGAGTTGGCTCGAACCGCCGATCTTGCTGTTATCGATAAGATGATGCAACGACCTCGCAAGCTCAATCCCCGCTACTTGGTCGGGGAGGGGAAACTGCGTGAAATTGTCATCAGTGCCCTGCAGCGACGGGCGACCCTGTTGATCTTTGATCGGGATCTGACACCCAATCAGGTGCGTTCCATCAGCGAAGTGACCGAAATGAAGGTTATCGATCGCACCCAATTGATCCTCGATATTTTTGCCAATCGGGCTCAGTCCCGCGACGGCAAGGTTCAGGTGGAGTTGGCCCAGCTCAAGTACATTTTACCGCGCTTGACCGGCAAGGGAACGGCCATGTCGCGGTTGATGGGCGGTATCGGTGGTCGTGGCCCCGGGGAAACTAAATTGGAGATTGACCGCCGCCGCATCCGTGACAAGATCCGGCGATTGGAGAAACAACTCGATACGCTCGGGCGCGGCCGTTTACAGCGGCGGCAGAAAAGGGTGCGGGCCGGGCTGCCGATCGTCTCGATCGTCGGTTACACAAACGCCGGCAAGTCGACCCTGCTTAATGCCTTGACGCAGAGTGAAGTATTCACTGAGAACTTGTTGTTTGCGACCCTTGATACTTCGACTCGGAGATTGCGCTTTCCCCTTGATCGGGAGGTGATCATCACCGATACCGTCGGGTTCATCCGGGATCTGCCGCAGAGCCTGATGGGGGCTTTCAAGGCCACCCTCGAAGAACTGGAGGATGCCGACCTGCTGCTGCATCTGGTCGATTTGTCGAATCCGCGATTTAACGAACAGATCGCTTCTGTCGAAAAGATTCTTGTGGATCTCAATCTCGGCACGCGACGGCAACTGCTGGTGTTCAATAAAATCGATCAGGTTGATGCAGCGGATGTGCCGCATCTCTGTCGACGCTACCAGGCCATCCCATTATCGGCTTTTGATCGCAGCAGTTTCAAGCCTTTACTTGAAGAGTTACAGCGCCGTTTTTGGCCGGAAGAGCTGGCCGAAGAGAGCGACCTGACTTGACAGTGGCGGTCGCTATCCAGTAGTCTGCGAACGTTATTTTCCGGATTTTTTTGTGACAGCAGTGTCTTTTGGGAGTTTTATAAAAGATGAAATCACTTTTCCTTCTGCTGCTTTTTCTGCTTGGCGGCTGCTGGCCTGCTATACAACCACAGGTCAAACACGTTGCTCCTGCCGTTGAAGATATTTCTGTTGTTGCCGTTTCAGAAGTTGCTCCAGTTATTGTGGAAATCGCGACTGAAGCGACAGAAATTTCTGACACTGATGACGGACTTTTGTCCACGGTGGAAACAATTGCCGCCACAGAGCCTGTGATCGAAGAACCTGCCCTGCCGGCACCTTTACCCTACTATGGGGATTTCCCCCTCAGTGATCATCGACGAGTCGACAAGCTGCGCAAATTTTATACCGGTAACGGTCGTAAAACGTTTGGGCTCTGGTTGGAACGTGCCGGGCGTTATGTCCCGGGAATTCAGGAGATCTTTGCCGAAGAGGGAGTGCCCCTCGATCTGGCTTACCTGGCGATGATCGAGTCCGGATTTAACGTGCGTGCCTACAGTTGGGCACATGCGGCCGGTCCCTGGCAATTTATCGAAAGCACCGGGAAGTTTTATGGCTTGAAGAATGATTGGTGGCGGGATGATCGCTGTGATATCGAAAAGTCCACTCGGGCCGCAGCCAGGCATCTAAAGTACCTCTACAGCCGTTTTGACGGTGATTGGTATCTTGCCGTTGCTGCTTACAATGCGGGTGGCGGGAAAGTCCGCAAGGCTATCAAGTCGAGCAAAAGTCGTGACTTCTGGATTTTAACCGAGGGGAAAATTCTTCGTGAAGAGACGCGCAATTACCTGCCGAAATTGCTTGCGGCACTGGAAATTGTCAGCGATCTGGATGCTCACGGGTTTACCGGACTCAACCTTGCGGAACCTGTTGCATATGAAACGGTTTTGATTCCGACGACGACCGATCTCGAAATCATCGCGCAATTTTGTAACGTCAGTTACGATGAGATTAAAGCGCTCAATCCTGAGTTGAAACGCTGGTGTACTCCGCCGGGTGAAGCCAACTTCCGGTTGAAAATCCCTGCGGGGACAGGCGCTCAGCTTGAAAGGCTCTATGCGGGATTGTCCCCAAGTCAACGGGCCAGCTATCATCGTCATCAGGTCAAGCGGGGAGACACTCTTCTGGCGCTGGCAAATAAATATCGAATTCAGGTTGCTGATATCGTGACCCTGAACAAGATCAATAACCCGCGCGCCTTGCAGCTTGGTACGAACCTGATTTTGCCCTTGAAAGAAGGTTTTACCCGTCTGCCGGTGGATGAACTGGCCGATGGCTATGTTCGCAGTAAACGTCGTACCTATACCGTTCGTGAAGGGGATAGCCTCTGGACCATTGCCACCCGTTTTGGCGTGACTGAGAAACAGTTACGTGTCTGGAACCGCCTTGGCTGGAGCAACCTGATCCGTCCGGGGCAAAAGCTGGCGGTTTCCAAAACGGGGCAAAGGACCGTCACCAAAGTTGCCCGGAAAACCGGCCCGGCAAAAAAAGTGGTTTATCAGGTTCGGCCCGGCGACACCCTTTGGGGGATCGGTCGCCAGTTTGAAGTTGAGACCGGGATGATTCGCCTTTGGAATCATCTTTCCTCCGGGAATATATTACACCCCGGACAAAAATTAACCCTGATGGTGCCGACCCGCCGACAGGGTTGATGGCGCCGCCACTCTTAAGGCTTTTTGTAAAAGCATCAGGGTTAATTCGTTTCCCCTTTGGAAACTTTTTTTGTATCCCTCCAGAGTTTCAAGAATGGCACTCATTGCCGGTTTTACCGCTTGCTCGAATGGGCTTAACTGCGATCCTGGTGAAAATGATTGCTTTGACATTTCGGGTGCAGATTGTTAAAGTTCAGCGCCGAAAATGTGTTGCCATTCGGCCTTTTTTTGATGGCGTCGCAAAAAGTC
>JADFVC010000343.1 GCA_015222355.1 Chloroflexota bacterium
CCAACCGATGGTTTGCGGAAAGGTGTAAAACGGTGCCAGTAGCAGACCCGCCAAGGTCGCTGTTAAAAGAACAGGGATCAGCGGCATGTTCCCCCCCCCTCCCGGAGCAGCCGGATTTTTTCACAAAAAACTAGAGTTTAAAGCCATCTCTGCAAATCAGCAACCAACCGCACAGGACTCTGCTCCGTCTCAGCTGGCCGCGGCTTTTTGTTGACGCTTTTTTCCACCATCTGAGGTTTGATCTGTCTCCAGCTTACGAATAAATTCTTCTGCGAGCCTGACATCCTCTTTGCAGCCGATGAAAACCGGTGAGCGGCCATGAATCTTGTCCGGTTGCAGGTCCAGTATCCGCCGATGTCCATTGGATGCCGCCCCCCCGGCCTGCTCTATCAAAAAAGCCATCGGACTGACTTCAAACAACAAGCGCAATTTCCCTTGCGGCAAGTTCTTCAGGTGCGGATAAAAGAAAATCCCCTGCCCTTTCAATAAAACCTGGTTGATATCCGGCACAAAGCCACCACTGTAACGCAGCTTGACGCCACGCTCTTCAAGATGGGTGACAAACGCCTCGGTTCCCGGGGTGTAGAGATTCCGCTGTCCCCCCGGAGAATACAGACTCCCACGCGGTTCAATGGTGATGTTTTCATGGAGGAGCGTGTATTCCATCAGGCTGTTCATGCCAAACTCATGAACACCACTTCCAACACTGTAAACCAGAGTCGTCCGTGGGCCGTACAGAATGTACATTGCGGCCACCTGATTGCGACCCGGTTGCAAGAGATCACAACCCTCAAAAATAGAAACAATGGTCCCGACTGCCAGGTTAACATCGACCAGTGAAGACCCATCTAATGGATCAAAAGCGACTGAGTACTTCCCTTCACAATCAGGAGAAACAGGAATAATTTCATCCATCTCTTCCGACATCATGTTAGCAACGACCCGGGAATGATCCAGCCGTTTGCGCAGGATGCGATCGGCAAGAACATCAAGTTCCAGTTGTTGCTCACCGTACAGGTTTGAAGTTCCTGCCACCCCCAGCTCACCGGTTCGGAGTGAGTGAATAATGTACTTTGACGCCTCGGCAATTTCACAAATCAGATGTGTCAGGTTATCGTCCACCTCATGCTCCCGCAAGTGGCGACGCAGATCGATTTGAAACTTGGTTTTTCCAGGTCTACTCATGGTGTCAAAAACTCCCGAGGATTAAATAAGTATATAAAATACAGAGATGGCCAACCACCAAAAACAAAAGGCACAAACAATCCCATCAGTCTAGCCCAGATCAAAATGAACAGCAACCGGCAAAAAATGACTCACTTTTCTTGCTGCTCACGCGGAAAATCACACCAGAGCAGAGTCGCCCCGACAACGGCCAACGGAATGCAGAAAAACTGGACAAGCGGGACCGCCAGCAGACAGAAAATTCCACAAGCGAAACCTGTCATCAGAACCGGCCGAGCAGTCAGGTGGCGTCGCTGCTCGTTAAAAGTCATCTGCTTACGCATCAGCACAAAGGCCATGTATTCGACAACCAAAAAAAACAGCGTGAAAGCGGGAGCAAGCACTGCATAAATTAACGAACCAACCCCCGGTAGCAGATTAATGGCAAACAACAATAGCATGCCGACAATAAAAACCGACATCTTCTTCACTTCAACAATGATCGCGTGTTTGCTCTCTTGCCAAAATCGTCCGACACTGAAGCGTTCATCCGGCTTGCGACCTATTTTCAGGGCCTCTGCCTGTTCGGACAGGAGTTCGTTGAAAGGTGCAGCGATCAGGTTGCCAACCACCGTGAAGGTGAAAAACACCACCACTGCCGTCAACAGCATGGCAACCGTCCAGGCCAGATAATAAAGGATCACACCATACCAGACGTCGATACCGGGAGCGTAGGTCTCCAACAGCCCCTGAAACAGATCCAAGCCGAAATAGACTGACAGGGAAAAGATCAGCACATTGATGACAAATGGTATCGCCAAGTACTTCAACAGGCGTGGGTTGCGACCGAGGAATTTTACCGCCCTTAAAGGATAGCTGAAACCACGGATAAAACCAGCCACCGGCTTGATGGCCGCAGCTGCGACATTGCCGATCATGATTCCCCCCGACTGGCTTTCAAACCATCAGCAAGAGTTGGATAGAGAAGTTCGACAGCAAGCTTATCGAGCATTTTCCGGTTCGACATCCGCCGCGATTCCTTTAAGTAAGAGAGCATCAGGGGATTCATCTCCTTTTCCGCCTCGGCCATACCGATTTCCTTTGGACGTGGAAGATCGCAAAGATCGGCCACCGCCAGGAAATAATCGGTCATGCTGCTCTCCTGCCCGTCACAGACATTGAAGATATCACCATGCTCACCCTTTTCCATGGCGGCCAGACACACCTGAACCAGGTCAAGTGTGTGCACTCGGTTAGTATAGGAACCCTCCCCTTTTTTCAACACTGGATGCCCTTGCATAATGCGTGCAACCGGCAGCCTACCCGGCCCATAAATCCCCGTAACACGCAAAATGACCAGCGCAAAACCAAGCCTTTCTGCCAGCTCCTGCAACTGGTTTTCGGCACTCGCTCTGCGCATGGCCCTTGCAGTCTGCGGATTGATCGGCCTTTCCTCGGTGACAATATCACCATCACAGTCGCCATATACCCCGCTGGTACTGATATAGACGACTTTGGCCGGAGTATTTTTTGGCGAAAGGTTACGGCAGAAGTTCAGCATCCGATAATCACTTTTGCCGCCACCCTGGGGAGGCGCCAGATAAAACACCTGCCGACCATGCACTGGAATTTCTGGTGTGTCGGCGCGGTAATCAAGATCGCCGATCAGCGTGGAAAACCCCTTTTCACGCAATTTAACGGCACTCTTTTGAGTATGCGCCAGAGCCAAGACTTCTTTTCCTTGTTCAATCAATTGCTGACCGACCCGACAACCGATATCACCGCAGCCGATGATCACCACCTCTTGCAAGAGAAACTCCTTACTGCAAACTTTTCGTGACAATTTCATAAAGATCGCGTGATAATTTCGCCTGCTGCATCCGCTCAAGTTGTTCTTTCATCAATACCCGGCGCTTCGGCTCCAGCCGTTTCCAACGCGTGAAAGGCCCGGCCATTCGGGCGGCAACCTGCGGATTGCGTTGGTCAAGTTGCAGAATCTGCTCAGCCAGCAGTTGATATCCCGCCCCGTCGGCACGATGAAACGCCGCCAGGTTCTGGCTGAAGGCACCGAGTAACGAACGGACCCGATTCGGATTTTTCAGTGAAAATGCCGCGTGTTGCAGCAACCTTTCGACATCAGCAAAAACTTCCGGTCGATGCGACAATGCCTGCAAGGTGAACCATTTATCAATCACCAGCGGGTGTTTCTGCCATTGAAGAAAGAAATCGTCAACGAGCTGCTCACGTTCAGGGGCCGGATTGTCGATGATTGCCGAGAACGCCGCCAGTCGGTCGGTCATGTTGTCGGCCTCCCGATACTGCCGCAAACAGAGATCAGTGACCCGCTGTTCGTGGAGTTCCATCAACAGGGACAGGCAGATGCTGCGCAGACTGCGCTGCCCGACAGATTGCGGATCGAGACGATACTTGCCGCTGCCGAGACACTCTTCATAACGGTCCAGCAGTACTCCCCGGCAATCGCTCCCCAGCTGCCAACGGGCCCGGTCACGCACTTCGCGGATCGCCTGCGGATCGAATTCCGGCAGTTGATCGGCCAGATACTGCTCACTCGGCAAAGTCAACAGTTGCACCAGCAGGCTCGGGTCGGCGTCACGGTCTTCCAGAGCATGGCGCCAAGTGAGCACGAACTTCGGGGTCAAGACAAACTGTCGCCCCTGTTCCAGGGCACTGAGCATCCGCAACAATTCTTTCACCGCCAGGGTTTGTCCCGCCTCCCAGCGGCTGAAAGAATCACTGTCATGGATCATGCGGAAAGCCAGTTCATCATCGCTGAAATCACACTTGAGCCGCACCGGCGCCGAGAAACCACGCAGGGGTGAGATCACCGGTTCCTGCGGCAGATCGACAAAGGTGAAACTCTGCTCAGCGGCGGTCAGATCCAACACCCGGGTGCTCTTTCCGGGCAACGTCTCGCCAGCCAGTCGCAGGGGAATATCCTGACCGTCAGCATCCAGCAGACCGATAGCGAGGGGAATATGAAACGGCTGTTTCTCTGCCTGCCCGGGAGTCGGCTGACAATGCTGCAGGATATTCAGGGTCAGGGACTGTTGCTCGGCATCGTACTCTTTGCGGACCAGCACCTGTGGTGTCCCGGCCTGGGAATACCAGAGCTTGAATTGCGTCAAAGCGACTCCCCCGGCATCCTCCATCGCCTTGATGAAATTATCGCAGGTCGCGGCCTGACCGTCGTGCCGCTTGAGATAGAGCTGCACCCCGATAATGAATTTCTCTGCGCCGAGCAGAGTCTGCAGCATACGGATCACTTCGGCGCCCTTGTTGTAAACGGTGGTGGTATAGAAATTATTGATTTCCACATAGGCGGCCGGTCGTACCGAATGAACCATCGGCCCGGCATCCTCCGGAAACTGAAACTGTCGCAGGACCCGCACATCATCGATCCGTTTGACCGCCGCCGAATTCATATCTGCGGAAAACTGCTGATCGCGGAAGACCGTCAAACCTTCCTTGAGACTGAGCTGGAACCAGTCACGGCAGGTCACCCGATTACCGGTCCAGTTGTGAAAATATTCGTGGGCGATGACCGATTCGACACCGAGATAATCGCTATCGGTGGCTGTTTCCGGATGCGCCAGCACGTACTTGGAGTTGAAGACATTCAACCCCTTGTTCTCCATCGCCCCCATGTTGAAATCATCGACAGCGACGATCATATAGCGGTCGAGGTCATATTCCAGGCCATACACTTCTTCATCCCACTGCATCGATTTTTTCAGCGAGAGCATGGCGTGATCGCAGTAATCGCTGTTGCGCTCCTCGACATAAATCTGCAAAAGCACGTCGCGCCCGGAACTGGTCCTGTAATGATCCTCCAGGCAGACCAGGTCACCGGCAATCAGCGCAAACAGGTAGCTCGGTTTGGGGAAGGGGTCCTCCCACTCGGCAAAGTGCCAAGCGTCCGGCAATTCACCGGCGTCGATCAGGTTACCGTTGCTGAGCAGTACCGGGTATTTTTTCTCTGCCTCAATCCGCACCGTGAAAGGAGCCATCACATCAGGACGGTCGGGGTAGTAGGTGATTTTGCGGAAGCCATGTGCTTCGCACTGGGTACAAAAATTTCCGTTCGACAGGTAGAGGCCATCGAGAGAGGTATTCCCCGCTGGATCAATCTGCGTTTCCACTTCAAGCAGAAACTTTTCCGGCACCACCGGGATAATCAGACAGTCCTCGTGCAGTTGATACTGCTCCTCAGCAATCGGTTGCCCGTCAATTTTCAAACCGAGCAACTGCATTGATTCGCCATCAAGGCGCAGCGGTTCGGTCTGCCCATTGCGATCCGGGTTCAGGCAGATCCGCACCTGCGAATGAACGCGCGTTGCCTGGTCCTCCAGGGTAAACCGCAAGCAAACCTGTTCGACCAGGTAGGCGGGAGATTTGTAGTCTTTCAGATAGATCGTTTCGGGGGATTTATTATTGCTGGTCATGGCATCTTTGTCGGCAAGGGTCACAGGATATGCGAGTGAGGTTATCGTTCTTCAGACGATTCAAAAATGATAGCATTTTCGGGTGGGGATCGGAAAGGGACAAGCGTTTCTTTTTCACCGCCATTTCCAGGTAACGCACCCCGCCATGCACCAGTTCGACACTGCGACTGCCGACCCCCTCGGAAAAATCATTCTTTTCGATCAGCGCAACCTTCAACCCCCGAGTGACCGCCTCCTGGGGCGATCGCCGTAGCAAGCTGCAGGAAATCAGATCTGAAGATATTGAAGTTTAGTAACTATTCAGCACAGTACAAAAGACAGTCATTCCGGCAGGATTTTAGCCGGAATCCAGAGTTTAGAAGACAGAAAGACTGGATCCCCG
>JADFVC010000344.1 GCA_015222355.1 Chloroflexota bacterium
CTCTTGGGGTGGCCGCGCTGATTCTGGTACTGGCGGTGATGACCGGATTCACAGACGGTGTTCGCCAACAAATTCTCGGCAATGTGCCCCATGTGCTGATCCAGAAATATGCTGAGGGGCTGGACAATCCAGACGAGCTCGTCGCTGCTGCCAGACAGGTCCCACACGTTGTTTCTGCCACTCCTTTTGTTTCCAAAGAGGCGATGCTGCTTTCGCAAGGAAATGTTGCCGCAGTCAGTATCAAGGGGATTGGAGAGCAACATAAAATTTTTGCACAACGGCTGATGAAAGTGGCTGAGCGATCGGTCGCTGAGGTGTTCTTCGACGAAGAGGCTGCCCGGCCGGGGATTATCATAGGTATTGATACCGCGACCAATATCGGAGTTGCCGTCGGCGATGTCATCAACGTCATCCCGCCGATGTTCAATATTACGCCGTTCGGTATGATCCCGAAAATGAAACCTTTCCGGGTTGTCGGAATATTTGAGCAACAGAGCAGCCTGATTGATAGTTTTTATGCCTATATCCCGCTCGTTGTCGCGCAAAAATTTTTCGACTCGGAGGGCGTGGTCACCGGTATAGAGCTGGAGGTTGATCGTTTTGAACAGGCTCCCCAGGTTGCTGCAACACTGAGCGCGCAGTTTGGTTTCCCCTATGTTGTACGTCCTTGGCAGAGCATTTATGGCTCATTCTTGTCTGCCCTGAAGCTGGAAAAACTCGGGCTTTTCATTGTCCTCGGGATTATTGTCCTGGTTGCTGCATTCAATATCGCCACAACCCTGATTATGGTGGTGACGGAAAAAAATCGCGATATTGCGATTCTGCGGTCAATGGGGGCGAACGCCCGAAGTATTATGAAAATATTTGTACTCGAAGGGCTCATTATCGGGACTTCTGGGACTGTTTTGGGAACGGGACTCGGCATATTGTTGGCCAACTATGCCGATGCCATTATAAAGTTTTTTGAGCGCATTTTCGGTATTCGCATTTTCGACCAGTCGGTTTACGGAATGGAGCATTTTCCGTCGGAGATTGTCGTGACTGAAGTTGCTGCGGTGATGACAATGGCCATGACGATTTCGTTGCTGGCCACCATCTATCCCGCCTGGCGAGCCTCACGTATGGATCCGGCAGAGGCCTTGCGCTATGAGTGAACCGGCTCTCCTTGAGATCCGCAATCTGCAGAAAACTTTCACCACAGCAGGTGGTGAAATTACGATTTTACAGCAGATTAATGTCAAGATTGTTGCCGGTGAGCGGGTTGCGGTGGTTGGGACCTCGGGCGCCGGCAAGACCACGTTGATGCACATTCTCGGTGGTCTGGATCGTCCAACCCGCGGTGAAATTCTTTTCGAAGGTGACAATATTTTCGCCCTGCGTGGCGCGGCCCTAGATGCGTTCCGTAATCGGACCATCGGCTTCATTTTTCAATTTCATCAATTGCTGCCGGAATTCTCCGCCCTGGAAAATGTCATGATGCCTTTGTTGATCGGTGGTGTTCCCCGCGCTGAGGCCTCGGAAAAAGCTTCGTCAATCCTGAACGAAGTTGGTTTGGCGCATCGATTGACGCATAAGCCTGGAGCTCTCTCCGGGGGGGAACAACAACGTGTGGCTATTGCCCGGGCGCTGGTCAGGGAGCCGTGTTTGTTATTGGCGGATGAACCGACCGGGAATCTCGATAGTGGAACCTCTGAAGAGATAATGGCGCTATTGAACCAGATGCACCTGGCCAGAGGACTCACGATGGTTATCGTGACGCATAATCGGGAGTTGGCTGCCAGCCTTGATCGCGTTCTGGAAATTGAGGATGGTCAGCTGGTCCATGATATTTTGAATTGAAGTCCCCGGGGTGATTTCCTATAATCCCATTTTTGGTTTTTGAATCCTGGTTGAGGGATGATGATGTTGAAAAGATTTTTACTGGTATTTTGCCTATTATTGTTAGCCGTTTCAGTGGGTGCAGAGGGTTTTAAGGTCTCCGATATCCTGATTGAAGGAAATAGCCGGATAGAAACATCAACTATTCTGGCAGCGACAGCGATCAAACCAGGGGATCAAGTGAGTCTTGAGGATGTCGACAAGGCGATGAGTCACATTTTTGCTCTTGGCCGTTTTGCAGACATCTCGGCTGAGTTGACAGAGATTCAGGGAGCCAGGATCCTCACTTTTGTTGTCAAGGAACTGCCCTTGATTCGTGATATACAATTTTCGGGGAATGAAGAACTCTCTGAGGAGAAGCTGCGGAAGCTTGTCAGTGTCAGAATTCCCGCGATTTACCATCATGGCAAAGTGAGATCCAGTATTCAGGACATTAAAGATGCCTACGCCGAAGACGGTTATCATGCGGCCTCGGTTGAGCCACAGCTTGATATTGATGAGCGGAACGAGGCGACTTTAACTTTTAAGGTTGTTGAAGGGGAAAAAGTCCTTATCGATAGGATCCGTTTTGTCGGCAATCAGGCGATTGATGAAGATGATCTAAAAGATGCCATGCGGAACCGGGAACGTTGGTGGTTATCCTGGTTGACCGGACGGGGTGTCTATCAAAAAGAGGAGCTGGAGATTGACCTTGAGCGGATCAAGGCTGTCTACAAAGATAAGGGTTATCTGGATGTCAAGGTTCTACAACCGGAAGTGGCTCTGATCAAGAAGGACAGGTATTTTGATATTCTCGTTGAGATAGATGAAGGCCCGCAATACAGGGTCGGCACGCTTGGTTTTAAAGGTGATTTGCTGACATCAAGCGAAGAACTACTGGAAGTCGTCAGCTTGAAACAGGGTGAAATTTTTAACCGTTCTGAATTGCATAGAAGCATTGAACGTTTAACTGATCTGTACGCCGATCAAGGTTTTGCAAACACTAACATTGCTCCCCTGAGTAGCAAAGATAGGGAAGCCCTGATTATCGACCTCATGTTTGACGTTGAGCAGGGGATCAAGACCTATATCGAAAAAATTCAGGTTCATGGAAATACAAAAACGCGTGACAAAGTCATCAGGCGGCAGATTCCGATCGTTGAGGGTGAGCAGTACAGTGCCAGTAAAATAAAGGAAGGGAACAGGAGGATCAGGAACCTCGGGTTCTTTGATGAAGTGAACGTGACCACGAGTCCCGGTTCAGATGATAGTCAGAAGGTTCTCAATATTGATGTCGTCGAACGCCCGACCGGAACCTTCTCTCTCGGTGTCGGCTATTCCTCAGTTGATCGCTTTATCGCCCAAGGCTCAGTGACTCAGGACAATTTCCTCGGTTATGGTTTAAGGCTGAAGTTGGCCGGTTCTATGAGCTCCTCAAGTGTTACCTATACACTCGGTCTCACGGATCCGTATTTCCTCGATACCGAATGGACCGTCGGTTTTGAAGTCTACAAGGCGGAACGTGAATATGATAACTACGATGAGTATCGGACGGGTGGTGCGATAAAAGCGGGTCATCCGATCGCAAAATATACAAAAGGCTATTTGACCTACCGCTATGAGCAGAAAGAGATTTTGAATGTCCTCCCGACGGTGACGAGCCGGTGGGTTTTGGATGAGATTGGTGAGTCAACGCTTTCTTCGCTGAGGGGAGAAATTGCCCGGAACAGTACTGACTATTACCTGGACCCGAGTAGCGGCGGGGTTTCTCGACTCACTTTAGAATATGCCGGTCTTGGCGGGACAGAGAATTATGCAAAGTTCATCGCTGAACATCGGCATTTCTTTCCACTCTTCTGGGGGACGGTTTTCTCGATTCACGGGGAAACCGGCTATGTTGTCGCGACCGGTAGCGACGACGTTCCTCTCGGGGAACGTTTCTACCTGGGTGGAATCCGCACGATGCGTGGTTTCAAGACGCGAGAAGTCGGCCCGAAGGACGAGGGTGCGTTTATCGGTGGAGAGACGATGGGTTACTTCAATTTTGAATACCTGTTCCCTCTTTACAAAAGTATGGGCTTAAAAGGTTTACTGTTTTATGACACCGGGAATGCCTGGGCGGATAGTGGTGATTATTTTTCTGATTTGCGGCACAGTGTCGGGGCCGGTATCCGCTGGAACAGCCCGCTGGGGCCGTTACGTTTTGAGTGGGGATATAATCTGTCTCCAGAGGATGATGAGAAGCAATCGATTTTCGAATTTTCAATCGGGACAGTTTTTTAAAGGCTGATTAACAGGAGGAAAGAATGAAAAAAATTATTGTTGCATTGATCGCTACCTTGTTGCTGGCTGCTCCGGCTCTGGCGGAAACCAGAATAGCCTATGTCGATCTACAGAAGGCGTTAAATCTGTCAAAAGCCGGCGTGCAGGCTAAAAGTGAAATTGCCGCCCAGGTCAAAAAATATGAAGCAGAATTCAAAGCCAAACGGGGGGAGCTGCAGAAACTCAAGGGAGAACTTGAGAAACAGGCGGTCTTGCTTTCCGATAGCGCCAAGGCGCAGAAAGAGCGTGATTTTCAGAAGAGCGGTAAGGAGTTGCAGCGTTTTCAAAAAGACGTTAAGGATGAGCTGCAGCAGAAAGATGCCGAACACACCAAGCGTATTTTGAACAAACTGTTTGAAATTCTGCAGAAGCTTGGCAAGGACGGTGGCTACAGCATGATTATCGAAAAAAATGAAGGTGCTGTAATCTATGCCGACAAGTCGATCGATTTGACCGACGAGTTGATCAAGGCGTTTGACGCGGCAAAATAATGCTGTCAGCAACGCTTAAACAGCTGGCAGAGGTGGTTGGCGGCGAGCTGCGAGGAGACCCCGAGCTGCAGATCAGCCGGGTATTCCCGATTGATTTGGCGCAGGAGGGCGATATCACCTTTATCACCCATCCGAAATATTTTTCCAAGCTGGAAAGCTGTCGGGCTTCTGCCGTCATTCTGGCGCCCGGTATTGATGCTCCCGGCCGCAATCTGCTGATCTGCGCAAATCCCTATCTGGCATTTGCAAAGATTTTGACCTTTTTACAGGGGCCGGCACCTACGGGCAAAGGCATCCTTACGGGTGCGTGGGTTGCTGATTCGGCGGTCTTGGATGAGACGGTGACAGTGCACCCTGGAGCCGTTGTCGGTGAAAATGTAACGATCGGTCCGGGAACCGTTTTACATCCCGGGGTTGTCATCTATGCAGATGTTATCATCGGCCGAAATTGTCTCTTGCATGCCGGTGCCATCGTCCGTGAAGGTTGTCGCTTGGCTGATCGGGTGATATTACAGCCTTCAGCGATTATTGGTGCTGACGGTTTCGGTTTTGCCCCGGACGGATCGAGTTATTATAAGATTCCTCAAGTCGGCATTGTTGTTCTGGAAGATGATGTGGAGATTGGTGCCTGTAGTTGTGTTGATCGAGCAGTTCTCGGTGAGACTCACATTCGTCGTGGCACTAAACTGGATAACCTGGTGCAGATCGGTCACAATGTCGAAATCGGTGAAGATACGATCGTGGTTGCTCAGTCTGGAATTGCCGGGAGTACGAAAATCGGCCGTCATTGCACTTTCGGTGGGCAGTCGGCTGTTGCCGGACACCTCAATGTCGGTGATAATGTCACCATCGGTGCCCGAGGTGGTGCCAGTAGTAACGTAGCATCCGATCAGGTCGTTTCCGGGGTGCCGTTATTACCGCATAAACAATGGTTAAAAATGACGATGTCTTTACCGAAGGTTCCGGAGATGCGTAAAGAATTGCAGCAATTGAAAAAGCGTCTTGCCGAACTTGAGGCATTGATCCAGGAGGATTGATTATGTTGGTTATGAATACGACTGAAATTATGGGGGTGTTGCCACATCGGTACCCGTTTTTGCTGGTGGATCGTCTTGAGGAGGTTGAAGAAGGTAAAAAGGTGATTGGCTACAAAAATGTCACCATCAATGAACCCTTCTTTCAAGGCCACTTCCCTGATCATCCAATTATGCCGGGAGTTCTGATCATCGAAGCGATGGCTCAGGTTGGTGGTGCCTATACGGCTGTTATCGACAAGGTTGGCGAGAACCAGGTCACTTATTTCGCCGGCATTAATAAGGCCCGTTTCCGCAAGCCGGTATTGCCGGGTGATGTCCTGCGGATGGAACTGGAAATCCTCTCAAGGCGCCGCGGCATCTATCATTTTGAGGCGAAAGCCTATGTTGGGGACACTTTGGTCGCTCAAGCTGAACTTAAAGCGACATTTGCAGATAAATAATCTGGAGACCTGAATGATCCATCCAACGGCGGTTATCGACCCTGGTGCAAAGCTTGATCCGACAGTGAGTGTCGGTCCCTATGCGGTGATTGGTGAACATGTGATAATCGGAGCTGGAACCAGCGTCGGTCCCCATGCGGTGATTGAGGGGCGGACTGAAATCGGTCAGGATAATCAGATTTTCCAGTTTGCCTCGGTTGGCGCTATCCCGCAGGACCTTAAGTACCATGGTGAAGAATCGACCCTGAAAATCGGTGATCGGAATAAAATTCGTGAGTTTGTGACGATCCATCTCGGCACCGAGGATGGTGGCGGAATTACGACGGTCGGGAATGATAACCTGTTTATGGCATATTCCCATGTTGCACATGATTGTCTGGTGAAAAATCATGTTATTTTAGCCAACGCCGCGACCTTGGCCGGGCATGTTGAAGTCGACGATTTTGTCATCCTGGGAGGGTTGTCTGCGGTTCATCAATTTACCCGGATCGGTTGTCATGTGATGGCCAGCGGCGGTTCGATGATTGCCCAGGATGTGGCTCCCTATTCGCTTGTTCAGGGGGATCGGGCCAAGACTGTCGGTCTCAATCTGACGGGGCTGAAGAGACGTGGTTATTCATCCGAGGCTATAGCAAATATTAAACAAATGTACAAGCTGGTGTTCCGTTCCAACCTGAAGCTTGAAGATGCGGTGAAGCAGATTGCCGAGGGTTTTGATACGGATAAGTCGGAAGTTGCAACCTATCTTGAGTTTTTAAAGAAAAGCGAACGTGGACTGGCACGTTAAATTTTGCCGTCCGTTTAGCCTGACAGAAGTAGCGAGAGCCGCAAGGGTCTCGCCTTTTGTTTTTATGGGTCTGATGATCGATGCCTGAAATGATGACAGAACAGCAACGCAGGGTGATGATTGTTGCCGGAGAGTCTTCGGGAGACCTTCATGGCAGTCACCTGTTGCGGGCGGCAGCAGCACACCACCCTGAGTTAATATTTTTCGGGGTCGGCGGTGAGCGGATGCGTGCTGCCGGTTGTCGGATTGTTTTTCCGTCCGATGAACTCTCGGTTATGGGGCTGGTTGAAGTTTTCGGTCAACTGCCGCGCCTGATTGTTCGCTTTCGCCAATTAAAGAAAATATTGCGGGGGGCTGAGCGTCCCGATCTGCTGGTATTAATAGATTTTCCCGATTTCAATCTGCGTTTAGCCAAACTCGCCAGGCAGGCTGGTATCCCGGTCCTTTATTACATCAGCCCCAAGGC
>JADFVC010000345.1 GCA_015222355.1 Chloroflexota bacterium
ACTCCAGGCTATGGCTGATTTTTTTGTTTGTCAGCTTTTTTCTTTGTGCAAACCTGCGTTACCCACTCCAATTTCCTTCCTCGGCAGAGATCGATCATATCTCCAGTCTGCATCGGAAAGTCGCTGTGACGGCAGAAATTATATCTGTGCGGCAACTTGCCGGTGGCCGGTCTCAATTCGATTTGCAGATGGTGCATTACGTGGATAAGGACAAAATTATCCCTGTTGTCGAACCGGTGCTGCTCCGTTTGTCACTCGAAGAAGGGGATGACTCCTTTCTGCCGGGTGACCGGGTGCAATTTTGCAGTCGATTACGGAAGCCACGACAATTCGGAACTCCCGGTGAGTTTCACTGGCCGCGTTATCTGGCGAGCCAGGGAGTCGCTATGACCGCTTGGGTGAAAAATGCCGACCAAATTACGTTCGTGACTCAGGGAGGTGCTTCGCCGGGCCGTGCCATCGCCCGATGGAAAGGGTTAGTGGCAAGGAAAATAGCGGCGCTTCTGCCTGATACACAGGTTGCCCTGGTGAGAGCGCTGGTTTTAGGAGAATCCCGTTTGCTGTCGGCGGATACCCGAAAAAAACTGGCCTGCGGCGGAGTCAGTCATCTCTTTGCTATTTCCGGCCTGCACCTGGGATTAATCGGCCTGTTGGGGTATCGATTACTGTTGTTCGGCTATCGTCGTTCTGAAACCTTGCTGAATTTTCAGCCGCCACAGCGGCTCCTGCCGATGCTGCTATTGCCTTTGTTGTTGGGCTACTTGTTGTTGACCGGGGATGCGGTGTCGACCCGGCGGGCTTTTTCTTTGGCTGCCGCCGGGGCCGTCCTCTTGTACTGGCGGCATGTTGTGAGTCCGCTACGCTTGCTGCTGTCCCTCGCTTTACTCTTTTTACTGGCCGCACCTTTGTCACTCTGGCATCCGAGCTGGCAGCTTTCATTCGCAGGCGCAACCGGTATTCTGCTGTGGCGGCCCATCTGGCAAAATTCCCCGGCTGCTTTGCCGTGGATAATCCGTGGCCCGGTGCGGTTGTTGTTGGTCACTTTATCAGCAACCCTGTCGACCTTGCCTTTGGTGCTGGTTAACTTTCACCTGCTGGCAACGGCGGGAGTGCTGGCGAACTTGCTGGCGGTGCCCGTTGTTGCCCTGTGTGCATTGCCGGTGGGGCTTTGCGGGTTGCTCTTGTTGCCGTTTTCCTCCGTGGTTGCCGAAGGTGCATTCAGACTCTGCGGTCTGCTCCTTGAGGTCACCCTGAATTTTGTCAGTTGGCTGATCTCTTTTCCCGGTTTTTCCGGGACCTATCTGTTTTTGTCAAGATGGCAATATCTCGCCATCGGACTCTGTGTTGTGCCTATTCTGCTGATTGGCCAGAACGGTTTGCGTTGGCAAAAAACAATTGTCCTGAGCTGCTTATGTTTGGCTGGTTTCTGTTGGTTTTGTCCGGGAGTTAATCCCACGCAGCTGAGTTTAACGATGTTCAGTGTCGGTCAAGGGGAGTCGATGCTACTGACCAATGATCAGCAGCAGGCAATGTTAATCGATGGGGGCGGGTTATACAGCAAGAGATTCGATGTCGGAGAGCGTTTACTGGCTCCGGCCCTGGGTGAACTTGGCATTAACGAACTTTTTGCCGTTATGTTGACCCATGACCATCCGGATCATCGCAAGGGACTGCTTTTTATCCTGGAACATTTTTCGGTCGGAGAGTTCTGGTCAGGGCATCCCCTCCAGGAGTTGCACCCGCAATTACAGTCTGTGCTGCGTGAAAAAGCTGTACCGGTGCGACAATTTCCTCCAGGCTGGAGCCTGGTGTCCTCCTGGCAGGGCGGCAAAATGCACGTCTTTCGTGGACCGGATTGGCTTGCTAAGGAGAATGATGTTTCTTTAGTCCTTTACCTTGAAGAACCGACCGGTGGTTTTTTGTTGACCGGAGATCTGGAACGTCAAGGGGTTAAACGCCTTATTGCCGCCGGCGTGCCTGGGCCGGTGGCTTTTCTGAAGCTGCCGCATCACGGCAGTCGCCATTCCGGAACCGAGATGTTGCTCGACCTGTTACAGCCGCAAGCTTGTCTGGTTTCAGCCGGCTACCGGAATCGCTATCGATTCCCTGCTCAGGAACTGGTGAACTCTCTGCAGGAAAGAAACCTTCCCCTTTATCGTACCGACAGTATGGGAACAATCAGAGTTCGCCGGTTCGCTGAAAGTTGGCAGTTTGAACGTTGGGAAAAGGGGCTTTTTCGTTGACATCTGTTGCTGAAGGCTGATAATAAAGGCTATTCATTATAGGAGATTTATGATTGCTGGCAAATCGACGATTCTGGTCGTTGATGATGAACAGTTTTTCCGCAAGCTTTATCAAGACCTGCTCTCTGAGGAAGGTTATCTGATTGAGGTTTGTTCGAATGGTATTGAGGCTGTTGTCCGAATGCGGCAGGGACGGGTTGATCTTGTCCTGACCGACATGGTCATGCCCGGCACAAACGGACTCGAGGTGCTGCGAGAGGCACGCCTGCTGCCTAATCCCCCGGAAGTCATTTTAGTCTCCGGGCATGCCAGTCTCGAATCGGCGATTCAGGCGCTGAAAGAAGGGGCCCGTGATTATCTGGTAAAGCCGTTCAACCCCGAAGAATTAAAACACCTGGTTCGTACCTGCCTTGAACAGCGTCGTCTGCTGGAAGAGAACAATCATCTCAAGACACAAATCCAACTCTTTCAGACTGGCCAAGCTCTCTCTTCATTGATTGATCTGCAGCGTTTAATTCCGCAGGCGCTGGATGCTCTGTTGCGCCAGGCCGGAGCCGAGAGCGGCTGCGGATTTGTCCTGAAGGATGGCGTCCCCAGGTTGCTGATGCAAGAAAATTTATCCGATGAGCAGGCTGAGAAACTGTTAGATCTGGTTTTGCCTTCCTTTGCGCCTTATGCGGGTTTTTCTTCTGCCGGCAAGGCTTCATTTGACCCTGTTGCCGGCTTGAGCCTGAACTCGGAGCATCTTTGGTTGTTGCCATTTTCGATGGATCAGGAGCTGAAGGGGGGGCTGCTGCTTTGTGAGGCTTCTGTGAGTCTTGACAAAGGTGAGGTGCCGGCCGATTTACGTTATCTCTGCGATCAGATTTCCCTCGGTTTCGAAAATTCCTGTTGCTATCAGAATGCCCAGGATTTGATGTATACCGACGATCTCACCGGGCTTTACAATCATCGCTATCTGCAGGTTGCCATGGAACAGGAAATTCGTCGATCACAACGTTATGGTCTGCAATTTTCCCTGCTGTTTCTCGATTTGGACCGTTTCAAAGAAATTAATGACCAGTATGGCCACTTGGCCGGTAGTTCAGCTCTGCAGGAGGTTGGTGAACTGTTGCGGCACTGTGTTCGGGATGTCGATACCCTGTTTCGTTTCGGTGGTGATGAATTTTCCGCGATACTGGTTGAAACCGATGGGCGGACAGCGCGAATTGTCGCCGAGCGGATTCGTAGGACAATTGATGAGTATGTGTTTCTTGATGCGCAAGGGACTCCTTCCCGGTTGACAGTGACTGCCGGCTTTGCCACCTTCCCGACCGATGCCGCTGATAAAAACGTCTTGCTTGACCTGGCAGATCGCGCGATGTACAGCGGAAAAGGAACACGCAACGTGATTCGCGGCGTTGAAGATATCCCGCAAAACTAAAGCAGTAGTCTTCCGCTTTTATCGGGAGCTGACTTCCCGTTGCGACCTTCCCGGGCCCGATCTCCTTCTCTTAGCCTCCCCTTGAGTCCCTTTCAGAAAAAAACCTGTAAATAATCGAGTAACCTCTTTCGATCTCGATAAAAATAAGGTATCTTCTTCTGCTTGTGTAGAGTCGCAGTCTAGTTTGTCGAGCTTGAACATTGTCTAAAGGCAGTGAGATATAGAGAGTGATACCTTGAGCATTGCAGCTGTCAAAGGGATGAACGATATCCTGCCGGGGGAGGTTGAAACCTGGCAGTTTTTGGAAGCAACGGCGCATGAGGTCTTTGGCGCCTATGGCTTTTCAGAAATACGCATTCCGGCGGTCGAGAAGACCGAGCTTTTCAGTCGTTCAATTGGTGAGACCACCGATATCGTTGAGAAAGAGATGTACACTTTCGATGACAAGGGTGGTAACTCGCTGACCTTGCGCCCCGAGGGGACGGCACCGGTCATGCGTTCTTTTATTCAGCACCGGCTGCACAATCTCGATCCAGTCTCAAAGCTGTATTACATGGGGCCGATGTTCCGCTATGAACGGCCACAAAAAGGGCGTTATCGGCAGTTCCACCAGATCGGTGCCGAAGTCCTCGGGGTTGAGGATGCAAAAATCGATGCCCAGGTTCTGGCCATGTTGTATCAATATTTCTGCCGGATCGGTATTGAGGCTGTTTCTTTGCAGGTTAACTCTCTCGGCTGCCCCGTCTGCCGCCCGAATTATCGGCAAAATTTGATCGGCTACCTTGAAGCGCGACTTGAAAAATTATGTCCCGACTGCCAGCGCCGTTATCAGAACAACCCACTGCGGGTTTTGGATTGCAAGTCTGCCGGGTGCAAGGCCGCCATCGCTGATGCCCCTTCTGTGGTAAAGCATCTTTGTGCTGATTGCGATCAGCATTTCGAGCAGGTGCAGAAGTATCTGCAGACCTTGGATATTCCTTTTGTGCTCAACGCTCGCATGGCCCGTGGCCTTGATTATTATGTGCGCACCACTTTTGAACTGGTGACGGACCAACTCGGTTCGCAAAATGCCGTTGCGGCCGGTGGGCGCTATGACGGTTTGGTGGAGAGTCTCGGGGGGCCGCCGTTGCCGGGAATCGGTTTTGCCATCGGGGTTGAACGGCTGGTCCTGATGAAGGGGGAACAGCGGGTTGCTCCTGCCACGCCGCAGTTGTTTATCGCCGCATTGGGTGATGAGGCGGCAGACCGGGCTTTTGTTCTGATGTCCGCTTTGCAGCGTGCCGGGGTGCGTGCGGAGATGGATTATCTGGGGAAAAGCCTGAAGGCGCAAATGCGCCGGGCGAATAAGTTGTATGCTGCTTACACGCTGATTCTTGGTGAAGAAGAGTTAGTCTCCGGTAACGCACAGCTGAAAAATATGGCCGACGGCAGCCAGAGCCAGGTGGATTTGGTCGGTTTGGCGGATATCCTGCTGCAGAGGTTACAAGGATAGCAGTTAGGTAAAGATTAAAAAATAATCGTCTGATTTTGCTCAGACCGTTTGGAGGAACGATTTTGAACGATCAATTAGGAAGCTGGAAAAGAACCCATCGCTGTGGTGAGGTCACCGCTGAGCACATTGGCCAGGACGTTTGTCTTATGGGGTGGGTGCAACGGCGGCGTGATCACGGTGGTTTGATTTTTATTGACCTGCGCGACCGGGAAGGGATCGTCCAATTGGCGCTCGACCCTGATCGCGATCTTGCCTCACACGGTAAGGCGGAGCAGGTTCGTAATGAGTATGTCGTGGCTGCTCGTGGCAAAGTTTCTCCACGTCCGGAAGGAACGGTCAATCCGAAGATGAAGACCGGTGAAGTTGAGATTGAAATCAGTGAGTTGCTGATTCTCAACCGCTCCGAAACGCCTCCTTTCATGATCGATGAATATGCCGAGGTGGCCGAAAATATCCGTCTCAAGCATCGTTACCTGGACTTACGTCGCCCGGTCCTGCAGCGCAACCTGCTGATGCGTCACCGGGTGGCCAAAACGGTTCGCACTTATCTGGATAGTCAAGGGTTCATCGAGATTGAAACCCCGGTGCTGACCAAAAGTACCCCGGAAGGGGCGCGGGATTACCTGGTTCCAAGCCGTGTCAATACCGGAAATTTTTATGCTTTACCGCAGTCTCCGCAACTCTTCAAGCAGCTCCTGATGGTGTCCGGTTTCGATCGCTACTTTCAGATCGTCAAGTGTTTTCGGGATGAGGATTTGCGCGCTGATCGACAGCCGGAATTTACCCAGATCGACTGCGAGCTCAGTTTTGTCACCCGTGACGATATCATGAACGTCATGGAAGGGATGATCTCGACGATACTCAAGGAAGCCATTGGTGTTGAGGTGGCTCTGCCGATGGCTCGGCTGACCTACGCTGAGGCGCTGGAGCGTTTTGGTGTTGACAATCCTGATCTGCGTTTCGATCTGGAACTGATCAATATCACCGAGCTGGTTGCCAATTCTCAGTTTAAGGTTTTTGCTGACGTTGCCGCCGGCAATGGGTTGGTAAAAGCTCTGAATGCGAAAGGATCTGCTACCTTCTCCCGCAAAGAACTGGATGATTTGACCGATTTCGTCAAGATCTATGGAGCCAAAGGTCTGGCTTGGGTAAAGGTGACTGAAAAAGGTTGGCAGTCACCGATCGCTAAGTTTTTCACCGCAGATGAACTGGCTGCTTTGAACGAGAAACTGGATGCCCAGGTTGGCGACCTGTTGTTGTTTGTCGCTGACAAGCCATCTGTTGCTAACGAGGCATTGGGGCGGCTGCGTGGTCATCTCGGGCAAAAGTTGGGCCTTGCAGACAAGGACAGCTATAAATTTTCCTGGATCACCGACTTCCCTCTCTTTGAGTATGATGGAGAAGAGAGGCGACATGTTGCCGTTCACCATCCTTTTACCTCGCCTCTGGTCGAGGATATTCCGTTACTCGACACCGCTCCGGGCAAGGTCCGTGCGCAGGCCTATGACTTGGTGCTGAATGGTTCGGAAATCGGTGGTGGCAGTATTCGTATTCATGATCCGGCGGTACAGTCAAGAATGTTTGAACTGCTGGGGATTGACCATGAAGAAGCCCAGGAAAAATTTGGCTTCCTGCTCGACGCACTCAGTTACGGAGCACCGCCACATGGTGGAATTGCTTTCGGGCTGGATCGTCTCATGATGATTCTGACCGGCGCTGATTCGATCCGTGACGTGATCGCCTTTCCGAAAACCCAAAAGGCAACCTGCCTGCTTTCTGAGGCACCGAACGAAGTCAACGAGAAGCAGTTGCAGGAGCTGGGAATCCGTTTGCGGGCTCGGCAGAAGTAGTTTTGACGGCGTCGCAAAAAAGTCATGAGATGGCTAAGCAAAAATTTCGACCTACAAGGCGTAGTGGTTTTTCAGGGGCGAAGGCATACATATGGTATG
>JADFVC010000346.1 GCA_015222355.1 Chloroflexota bacterium
AAGAAATTATTTATGTTCCTGTTGGCTTTTGCCGTTGCCGCCGGCGTTGTTCCGGTCAGCCAAGCTGAAGCCCAACAGCGGTTTGTCACCATCGGCACCGGTAGCGTTACCGGTGTTTACTATCCGACCGGTGGGGCGATCTGCCGTCTGGTAAACAAAACCAGAAAAACACATGGCATTCGTTGTTCGGTTGAAAGTACCGGCGGTTCCATTTACAACCTGAATACCATCAGAGCCGGTGAACTCGACATGGGTGTTGCTCAGTCAGATTGGCAGTATCATGCCTATCACGGCACCAGTAAGTTCAAGGATCAGGGTGCTAACAAAGATCTGCGTGCTGTTTTTTCTATTCATCCCGAGCCCTTCACCGTTGTTGCCCGTGCCGATTCCGGTATCAAGAACTTTCAGGATCTCAAAGGCAAGCGTGTTAATGTCGGTAACCCAGGTTCCGGTCAGCACGATACCATGGAAGTTGTCATGGACGTTCTGGGTTGGACCAAGGCTGATTTCAAACTCACTTCCGAGTTAAAGGCTGCCGAGCAGTCCACCGCCCTGTGTGACAACAAGGTTGATGCGATCATTTTTGTCGTTGGTCATCCAAACGGTTCCATCAAGGAAGCAACGACTTCCTGTGATTCCGTTATGGTCAATGTCACCGGTCCGGAAGTCGACAAGCTGGTTGCGGACAATGATTACTATCGTTATGCAACAATCCCGGGCGGTATGTATCGTGGTACCGCTACCGACACCAAAACATTCGGTGTGGGTGCAACTTTTGTTTCTTCAGCCAAAGTTCCAGAAGATGTTATCTATAATGTCGTTAAGGCTGTTTTCGAGAATTTTGACGATTTCAAAAAACTTCACCCGGCATTTAGAAACCTGAAGCCGGCAGAAATGATCAAAGACGGTCTTTCCGCTCCCCTGCACGCCGGCGCTGTCAAGTACTACAAAGAAGCAGGTTTGATGTAATCCTGTGTTGCAATGCTGGGGAAAAATGCACCGTTGCGGCGGTGCATTTTTTTCCCTGTTGAATCTTTCGGGGATGTAACGGCTATGGCCCGTCAAGTCTGACAGGCTCCCAGGAAACATTCATCGAATGGTGTCGATCTCTATTCGTCAAATTGAAGGACTTTTGCCATGACTGAATCCAAAGAGAATATCAAGACGGATGATGAGCTTCAGGAGATGATTGCTGAAACGGAGGCTGGTGCTCGAAATCCGACCGGTGTATTCCCTAAAAAAATTCTGTTTGCGGTGCCGCTCATCTGGACAATATTTCAGCTCTGGTATGCATCTCCACTGCCCTTTCTTTTCAATTTCTTTGTCATCAATGATACCGAGGCACGGGCGATTCACCTGGCTTTTGCGATTTTCCTGTCTTTTACCGCTTTTCCGACCTTAAAAAAATCCCCGACAAAGTATGTTCCGGCACAGGATTGGGTGCTGGGTCTGATCGGTGCGTTCTGCGCGGCTTATCTCTATCTCTTTTATGAGGCACTCGCAGATCGTCCCGGTCTGCCGACCCGGATGGATCTGATCGTTTCGGTCATCGGTCTGATTCTGTTGCTTGAAGCGACCCGTCGGGCTTTGGGCCCTCCACTTATGGTCGTGGCGGCGGTTTTCATTACCTACACCTTTGGCGGTCAGTATATGCCGGATGTCATTGCCCACAAAGGTGCCAGTCTGGTCAAAGGGATGTCCCATTACTGGTTGGGAACGGAAGGGGTTTTCGGTGTGGCCCTGGGGGTTTCGACCGGAATGGTTTTCATGTTCGTGCTGTTCGGCGCGATGCTCGAAGCAGCAGGTGCCGGTAACTATTTTATCCGCACCGCTTTTGCCGCCCTCGGGCACTTGAAAGGTGGCCCGGCAAAAGCGGCAGTTGTCTCTTCCGGTTTGACCGGCCTGGTTTCCGGATCTTCCATCGCCAACGTGGTCACCACCGGAACCTTCACCATTCCGTTGATGAAGAAAGTCGGCTTCTCACGGGAAAAAGCCGGTGCGATTGAGGTCGCCTGCTCAACCAATGGTCAGTTGATGCCGCCGGTCATGGGAGCCGCGGCCTTTCTGATGGTGGAATATGTCGGGATTAGCTATATTGAAGTCATCAAGCATGCTTTCCTTCCCGCGATCATCTCCTATATTGCCCTGGTTTACATCGTGCATCTCGAAGCCTGTAAGATGGGTCTGGAGGGGATGGAAAAGACCATCACCAGAACAGTTGCGCAACGGCTGCTCTCTTTTATTTTTACCATCCTCTTTTTGATCATTCTCGCTGGAGTGACCTACTACGGATTAGGCTGGATCAAAGTGGTTGCCGGCGGGGCAACGAACTATATTGTTTCGGTGCTGCTGGCCGTTTCTTACCTGTTTCTTCTTTGGGTTGCTTGTAAGGTTCCCGAATTGGAGGCCACCACCGAAATCAAGGAGCTTCCCCATCTCGGACAAACCGCGCAAGCCGGTTATTACTTTCTCTTGCCGGTTGTCGTGCTGATGTGGTGCCTGGTGGTGGAAAGGCTATCCCCAGCCCTGTCCGCTTTCTGGGCAACGGTGTTGCTGATCGCTATTTTGCTGACTCAGCGGCCGCTGAAAGGTGTCTTCCGCAAAATGCAGGGCGAAGAGTTCGCCTTCAAAACAGGTTTTATGGACCTGATTAACGGAAGTGTTGCCGGTGCCCGGAACATGATCGGTATCGGTGTCGCAACGGCCGCCGCAGGGATCATCGTCGGGACCGTGACTCTGACCGGTATCGGTCTGGTCATGACCGAATTCGTCGAGTTCATTTCCGGTGGCAATCTGATGCTGATCCTGCTGTTTACGGCAATTATCAGCTTGATCCTCGGCATGGGCTTGCCGACCACGGCCAACTACATTGTTGTGTCAACCTTGATGGCCCCGGTTATTGTCAATCTGGCTGCCCAGAGCGGCCTGATCGTCCCGCTGATCGCCGCTCATCTGTTCGTCTTCTATTTTGGCATTCTCGCCGATGATACCCCGCCGGTCGGGCTGGCAGCTTTTGCGGCCGCCGGAATATCCGGTGGTGATCCAATCAAGACAGGTATTCAGGGCTTTATCTACGATATCCGGACAGCGGTATTGCCGTTTATGTTTATCTTCAATACCAAGATACTGATGATCGGGATAGCTCATTGGTATGATATGATCATCGTGATTGTCGCAGCGATCTTTGCCATGCTTGCCTTTGCGGCAGGGACGCAGGGATATTTCCTGGTCAAAAGCCGGATCTGGGAGACTGCGGCCCTGCTGCTGGTTGCACTGCTTCTGTTTCGACCCGGCATCGTCTGGGACAAATTTTACCCACCTCTTCACGAAGAGCCTCCAGCCCAACTTGAGACCTGGGTTGGTGATATGGAACCCGGTTCCTCGCTCAGGTTAATGCTCAAGGGCGAGAAGTTGAGCGGAAAACCATTTACCAAGACAATCATGTTGACGATCGGGGATGAATCGACCGGTGCCGAGAAGTTGGCTGGAGTTGGTTTCGAAACTCGTGAAGAAGATGGCCGGATCTTCATCGATAATGTTCTTTTCTCCAGTGCTGCGGAGAAGGCCGGGATCGATTTCGATCAGGAAATCCTGAATATCCAGGTTCCCACCCATCGGCTGCCGAAAGAATTGATGTATTTTCCGGCAGCAGCCATCTATGGCTTGGTGTGGCTGATTCAATCTCGTAGAAGAAAAAAACAACACCCTGTTGCTGTTGCCACGTAATCAATTTGATCTGTGAAAAACCACCTTCACCCTTTAAGAATACCACTTAAAGGGTGAAGGTGGTTTCACTTAAGGAATTGACGAAAAAAGGAGGCCGCTATGAGTATAAAAATTGAAAAGATTCTTGTTGCCAAAGATTTGAGCAAAGAGTCCTCTAACGTTATTCGCTATGCTTTGGAATTGGCTTGTAAATTTCACGCGCAGGTACATGTACTGCACGTCATGCCGACGGTCGATTCTTCAGTGTTGAATATGGTGGCCCTGACCATGGGGGCGGATAAGTTGGCAAAATTAAATGCGGAAAACGAAGCAGAACTGGCCCAAAAAACGCGTGAGCAGTTGCATAGCATTATTCAGAAAGAAACTGAATTGATGGAGGAGGAAATTGTTCATTCTCCGAAGGTTGAGGTTCATCATGGTGACGCGGCGCCGATGATTTTGAGTGTAGCTGATCGCCTGGATGTCGATATGATCGTTCTCGGCAGTCACAGCAAGGGGAAGTTGCATTACGCGTTCCTTGGCAGTGTCGCCGAAAAAATTCTACGTAAAACGCATCGGACCGTTGTTATTGTTCCTCCCGCAATCGGTAGTTAGTTCGTCTTCATCCGGAAACTCCGGATGAAGACGATGAAGTTTCCATATGGGAAACGAGCAATTTTTCGAGAGATCAAGAAAATCAAGCGGTTACGCGGAGGCGTACATCGGTACGCCGCACATTGCCCTTTTCGGCTACCCGTAAGGGAGCGGCGAAGCGTTGGCAGGGGGCCTGCAGGCCCGGCTATTGAGCTCCGTCAGCCTCCTAGTTGTTCGTTCCCGGCCTAGACACCGGACTTCCAGAGAAGGGGGACTCCAACACACCCTGGTGCCTGGGCGTCGAGCTTTTCGGCACGGATTTTTTCACCACCTTGGGATCAAAGATAAACTGCCATTCGTTGTAGCGGGTCTTGTCGGAAAAATTCTTGTTTTTCTCAGAAAAGTTATTCTTCTTAAACGGCTCCAGTTCACTGCTGCTTTTCACCCCCTGAATCCGTCCCACCGGATCCTTGATCAGCACCCAGTCTTTACCCGTTATCGGATCCGGATAAAGTTTGCGTAAGTGTCGAACTGTGGCAACCGAGCGTGGGTCTTTCGTCAGGTTTTTCAGGGCGGACGGAAGCACCGCCCGGGCACCGGCTCGGGAGGTTAGATAATAGGACTCAATTGCCCGACGATACTGATCCCCACGCCAGAGCAGTTCCTGCTCCTTGGCGCGCTGCACGATAGTCTTCCAGGTGGCTCCGGCAATCCCCGACAGCAAGCCAAGGATGGTTACAGCAATCAACACCGACATGAGAGCGGCACCATTTTTTGTTTGTAGATATTTCATCGCAAGTCGACTGAAAGCTGGGTAAAAATATGTAAAATTACACTCCCTGTAATGGTTCCCCATCTACAGATTTTCTTCAAGTTATTTACCAAGAATACGGATTCTTTTCCAGGGCAGCCTCCCGGATGTCCCGGCAGAATCTTGCCTTTTTAAGCGGATTCATTTACTAATGCCAGTTCACATCCGGGAGGAAGGATCAAGTGGCAGACCTTTTTCAACACATCAAAAGACTGACCGGCAAAGCGATCGGGGATTTCCAACTGATTGAAGATGGTGACCGGATCGCGGCCGGGGTCTCAGGGGGGAAGGATTCCTACACCCTGTTGCAGGTTCTGGAGGCTTTGCGCCGAAAAGCCCCGGTCAGGTTCGATCTGATTGCGGTCAACGTCGATTCGGGGTTTTCCGGCTATCGCAAGGAATTGATCGAACAGTATCTGCAGGAGCATCGGTTCCCTTACCGGATGGCCTCTGCGGATTGTGACCGGATCATCAAAGAGAAACGCCGCCCCGGTTCATCCTATTGTGCTTTCTGTGCCCGCCTGCGTCGCGGTATTCTTTACACTCAGGCAACAGAGCTGGACTGTAACAAGGTTGCCCTGGGACATCATCTGGATGACTTTATCGAAACCCTGCTGCTTAACCAATTTTATGCGGGCACCCTGGCGGCAATGAGCCCCAAGCTCCTTGCGGATAACGGCAAGCAGACTGTCATTCGACCACTGGTCTATGTTGAAGAGTCCGATATCACTGAATACAGCAGCGTGGCAAACTACCCGATCGTCTGCTGCGCCTGCCCGGTCGCCGGGGATGAAGATCAGCAGCGGCAAAGAATGAAACAGCTGATCAAGCAACTTTCCGGGGAAATTCCACAGATCCGTAACAGTATGATCAGTGCACTGGGGAATGTTCATCCCCGGCATCTGCTCGATCAACAGTTGCAGAAGCGGGGGTAACGGGTTCTGATTTAAACCAGGGTCAATCTTCCTTGCGCATGAATTTTTTCAACAGGCCTTCGGATTGCGTGATTTGTTCACGACGCAGATTGATCAGCCGCAATTCACGTAAAGCCTCTGTACAATCCGGGTTTGCCTGGACAGCCATTTCGAATGATTTTTCCGACTGCCGCTCTTTCCCTTGCACATGGTAAATATGCCCCAGGTAAAGATGGGTTAAATCAAGGCCGGGATTCAATTCCCGGGAAGCCAGCAAGACTTCCAGCGCACGGTTTTGTGCCGCAGTTTTTTCCGCTGAAGCTTTAAAAAGTGCCCAGGCAAAATGGGTCATATACTCAGGCTCTTCAGGGCTCAACTCGATCGATCGCTGCAAGGGTCTAACCGCGGCCTTGAAACGCCGTAGGTTCAACAAAACCCGACCTTCCTGATAAGCCGTCTCGGCCTCAATCACCTGGTTGATATTGATCGATTTTTTCGGTCCATTGACCAGCTCATCCAGGTAACTCGAACAGGTTGTGGGGTCGCTGAGCACCGTGTAGGCCTGGGTCACATAGTGAAAAAGTTCGTTGATTTTTGCACTCATTTCCCGCGAAAGGCCACAATCGAGAAAACGGTCCGGATGATACTCTTTGGCCAGCTTATAATAGGCACGCCGCACTTCGCTGCTGCCGCATTGACGGCCGACCCCCAGGGCCTTGAAATAGTCAGAATCCATCACCCGCCGGTAATCATCCAGAATCTTGCGGCGCAGCTGTTCGTCAATCGGCCGCACTGCTTGACCCGGCAGATCAGACATTTCAACCTGCTCAACGATTTCACTGCTTTCGAGCATTTCAGAAATCAATAAAGCGGACAGGACCCTCTGTACTTCACGACGCGCCAGCGGGTGCTGTTCAAGAATTTCTGCCAAAGTGAACGCTCCCAGGCAACTCCGGAAAACTTCCTCGCCCCGCCGGTTCAGCTCAATATCCTGAAAACGGTATTTGGGATCTGCGACCTGTTTCAGATAAAGATTATGAAACGGCTGCAGATAAGAATCCAGCTGCCGTCCGGTCCAATAGTGACTGATCCCCTGCAGAATCAGCGAAGCCGGAGAGAGTTTAATCGAGGTGACAGATTTCTTGAAATCTTTACCGGGAACAAACTGGCTGGTCCCGTCCTTCCACTTGAAGGTCGACAGGAGTTTTTCCGTGACCTGGCGGGCCAGGGATTCGTGCAGATCCTGTGGCGTCAAGAGGCCCATTTCAATCAACTCCGTCCCCTGTAATCGTCCAGATTCCTTGCTGCGCTCAACCGAAGTATCACAGTCAAGCTGGGTAATCACCCCTTCACTGACCAACATCCGGCCAAGACATTCATGCAACACGTTGGAACGGGAAAAGATCGGGTAGCCTTCCTTGATATAGATAATTTTTTTTGCTTCAGCCCGCTGTAAATGCAGCAAACCAGTCGCTTTTTTACTATAAAGTTCATGCAGCAACAGCGGGATACTATGCTCGTCCAGTTGCTGGAGCCGGTCTTTTTCGGGGGTTTCTGACGGTTTTTCACCGGGAAAAAGCTTGGCGATCAGGTTATGAAGATCGGGGGCAGTAAAAGGTTTGAGCAGAAATTCATCCGGGCCGTAATCCAGCTTGGCCTGGGCAATTTGCTCCGGGCTATGGAACATGGAGGTAATCATAACCACCGGAAGTTCTTTGGTTTTTTCATGTTTTCGCAGGGCGCTGCAGACGGCCGGGCCGGAAATTTCCGGCATATTGATATCGATCAGAGCCAGATCAAACTCCTCGGTCAACAGCATCTGCAACCCGGCCGCACCCCGATCAACGGTTTTCACCTGGTGACCGGCCGCGGACAAAACCTTTTTCAGGAGGGAACGTAATCCCTGGTCATCATCGATGACTATTATTCTTTGGCCCATTTCAGGCATCCTCTCTCGGCAAGAGATCTTGCTGCGGATTCAGGTAGCGTTCAAACAGCACCCGAATCCCCCCCGTGATTATCCGATATTCTTCCAGAAATTCCTTTTCCGGCACAACCCCTTTTTTACCATAACCAAGACTACGGCTTATTTTTCTCAGACTTTTCGGTTCATTAGAGAGGCCATTGATCGATTGATCGTGCAACAAGCGCAACTTGTTTTCCAATCGGCGCAAAAACTTGTAGCCCTGTATCAACTGCTCGGCATCAGCCTGCGACAGCAGCTGATGATCCGCCATCGCCTGCAACAGTTCCAGGGTGTTCTGTCGGCGTAGCGCCGCAATCTCTTTTGCATGCAACAGCTGCAGGTACTGGGTGATAAATTCCACATCGACCATGCCGCCACGGCCGGTTTTGATATTGAAATGGTCTTCTGTTTCCCGCGCAATTTCCTTTTCCATCCGGAACCGCAAGCGAAAGATTTCCGGCTGCAGGTCAGTCGGCAGCGGCCGGTCAAAAGCCAATTCCGCGATCAACCTTTGCAGTTGGTCAGCAAAGGCGGCAGGTCCGCAAACCACGCGAGC
>JADFVC010000347.1 GCA_015222355.1 Chloroflexota bacterium
TCCGGCAGTGCCGAGGTCAGTGTCATCACACCACCAGGCTTGAGAATTGCGCCAAACTCACTATTGAGGATATGCAGATGTCCGGTATCGAGGGGTTTATTCAGCCGAATCACCAACTTGTCTTTGACAAACCGCAGTGAGTGATAATTCCGGTAAAAGTCATCGATAAACTGAACGGCTTCCACGGGATCACGGGTGATGGAAAAGAGACTGAAGTCCTCGCCGGAAATCAAGCCTCGCTTGAGTAGACTGTCACGCGTGAAGTCAAACCACTGCTCCCAATAACCCCCTTCATCGTCGATCATCACCAATGGTATTGGCGGAGTTTTCCCCGTCTGCACCAGGGTCATCACTTCCATTGCTTCATCCATGGTTCCAAACCCACCGGGGAAAAGGGCCACGGCGTGGGTTTCTTTGAGAAAAGCGACTTTGCGATTGAAAAAATATTTGTACAGAATGACCTTGTCATTCTGGTCCATCACCGGGTTGGTCTCCTGTTCAAAGGGCAACTGGATATTCACCGCAAAGGAATTTTCGGCCCCGGCCCCCTCATTACCGGCCTGCATGATACCACCACCGCCACCGGTAATGACCATGTATTCACGTTTGATAAGCAACGCAGCAAACTCAACACATTTCTTGTAGATTGGCTCTTCCGGGTTAGTTCGTGCACTGCCGAAGATGGTGACCTTTTTCCGGTCACGATAAGGGGCAAAAACTTTATTGGTGTAACGCATCTCCTTCATGGCGGTACACATCAGTTTCTGATCAGCGAGATAGTTATTTTCCTGCCCCGACTTCAAGGCGCCCAAAATCATCTGTCGGATCATCTCTGGATGATAGACCTCGATCCGTCTCAACAGATCATCAATAATCTCGTCAATTTCTCCGTTCTTTCGGTCAAAACTCAAGTTCATGGCAATCGCTCCAAAACATTCAGATAAATTCAAATATGATGCACTCGCAAAAAGCCATGAGATGGCTAAGCAAAAAGTCCGACCTACTGCGTTGCAGCGTTTTTTCAGCCAGCGTGACCCCGATTATATCACAAGTAAAGCTGAAAAATTGTCAGGGCGACAGGAAACCGGCAAGAGCAGCCTCCTGGAAATCTGCACCGATAAAAAAATGGCAGCACAACAAAGCATTGTGCTGCCGAAAAAAATGTGGCCAAAGAAGTCCGTAAGCCGGGTTCTGTTTCCCGCAGAAGTTGCCCGCTGCGGGACGATGATCATTCCTCTAGGACCGCTGTTGCCAACGGCCTCAAGCAGCCAGACCCTGGAACTTCGGGCGGACCGCCCTCAAACGTTCCTCTATTCGGCCTTGCTCCGGATGGGGTTTACCGAGCTTCCGACGTCACCGCCGGAACTGGTGAGCTCTTACCTCACCCTTTCACCCTTACCTGCCGGTGTCGAACATCAGCAGGCGGTCTCCTCTCTGTGGCACTTTCCCTGGGGTTGCCCCCGGTCCCCGTTAGGGACCATCCTGTCCTGTGGAGCCCGGACTTTCCTCCCGCCCGCCGGTGACGACGGGCCGGCGATCATCTGTCCTTCTTTGACCAGCGCTGTGAATCAAGACTGCTTTTCAACATAGAGCAGGCGATTACAGTGCGGACAGCTCTGGATCTCTGTCACGCGCAATAAGCTGTTGAATTGCTGCGGAGGTAATTTCATGTTACAACCGAGGCAGGCACCATTGCGAGCCAGGACCAGAGCCAAACCACCACGCCGTTTGAAGAGCGTCTGATATTTACGTAGTAATGCGGGCGGCAGCTCTGCCGCAACCGAGTCGCGGGCATCGCGACGTTTTTGCAAAGCATTGTCGGTTTCGCCCATCAGCTCCGACAGCTCGGCACTGCGTTCATTGGCCTTTCCACCGATATTCTCCAGCTCTTCCTCTTTCTCCAGCTGATCCTGTTCAAGAACAGAGATTTCCTGCTGCTTGGCCTGCAGTTGCTCTTCCAGCTCATTATTAGCCTTTTTCGCCATGTCGATCTCTTTCAGGACCGCAACGTATTCTTTCTGGGTCTGAATCTCCGGCAGACGCCCTTCCACCCGGACAATATTGTCCCGTTCCTTCAGCAGGTTCTGCTGCAGTTGCGCCTCGTCCTGCTGGAGAAATACCAGTTCGCCATTCAATTCATCCAGCATCTCCTGCACCCTGGCAGCCTCTGTCTTGAATGTTTCCAGTTCGTCACGGTATCCTTGTTGGGCCGCTTCAATTGAACTGATCTCCTGATCAAGCTCTTGAAGTTCTTTCAGCAGGTTCATCTTCTCATGCACGTTAATAATTGCCTCCGTTACTTCTAGCAAGGTAAAGACAGTCAGCAGACCGTGACAAACGGGTCCTGTTCGGCTGTCATTTCGATAATTTCGACCGCCAGCTGTCGCTCGGCCAGAGCCTTGCGCAGCCGTTTGGAAAGTTCTGTCACCATAAATTGCTCGGTCCCAAAATGGCCGGCATCAATCAATGCCAAACCTTCGGCACGAGCACGTTGCGCCTCGTGATATTTGACATCACCGGTCACCAGACAATCGGCACCCTGGCGCAAGGCCTCCGTTAACAGCGAGATGCCGCTGCCGCCACAAACTGCAACCTTGGTCATCAGACGTTGTGGATCTCCGACCTGCCTGAGACTGTTAAGATTCAACTGCTCACGAACCTGTCCGGAAAACTGCTGCAAACTGACGGGATGAGGCAAATGACCGATCCGCCCCAGACCGATATCGGTACGAGTGTTTGCCAGTGGAATCAGATCGTAGGCGACCTCTTCATAGGGATGCGCTTTGAGCATCCGCTGGACAACCCGGTTCAAGCGATCAGCCGGAACAATGGTTTCCAAGCGTGACTCTGCTGTCTCCTCAACGGCGCCCGGCTGGCCAATAAAGGGAGTCGTTCCCTCACGACCACGGAAACTGCCGGTCCCCCGAGTACGAAAAAAGCAACGATCATACTGGCCGACATGTCCGCCCCCGGCAGCAAAAATAGCGTCAAGCAACCCTGCCTCATGGCCGACGGGAACAAATACCACCAACTTATAAAAGGCTCCCTGTTGAGGTCGTTCCAGTGGCCGAGTGTTTTCCAGATCAAGACGCTCAGCGAGCCAATCGTTAAGGCCATCGGCAGCACGATCCAGATTGGTGTGGGCACTCAACACGGCAATATTATTGCGAATCGCCCGGAACAGGATCCGACCGGTTTCATCAGTCGGAGTCAGCCGCTTCAATGGACGAAAAATCAGCGGGTGATGCGAAATAACCAGCTGCGCTCCAATACGCTGAGCTTCGTCAATCGCTAAACCTTCGGCGTCCAGGCAAACAAGAATCTTGTCGATTTCAGCAGCCGGATCTCCAACCTGCAAACCGACATTGTCCCAATCTTCAGCCAAATCATTCGGATAAAGAGAATTGAGCAGGCCGACCAGGTCCGCCAAACGAGCCGAGATTGCCTTAACCATGCTTTATTCTCCACAAAAAGAAAGAGTGCACCGGTCTTCCGGTACACTCTTGTCTCATTTGTTCTTCGCCCTTGGAGATTTTGACCGCAGCGGCTACAGATCCCCATAGATGTTTATCAGGATGTACTGATATTATGAAACGATTATCTGCATCCAACGCAAGCTGCCTAATCGGAATTGGCGGAAACTCCGCCAAGGTTGAACATGGTGGGCCCACCAGGACTCGAACCTGGGACCAGCCGGTTATGAGCCGGCGGCTCTAACCAACTGAGCTATAGGCCCTTAGGACAATTTTTGATTTTAAAAAAATTGCTTTTGTCCTGTCAAGGACTTTATCTTTCTTTTTTCAGGTCGTAGAACTATCGGTAGCAACAAAGCCCTTGAGCCGTTTAGCACGACTTGGATGACGCAGCTTACGCAAGGCCTTAGCCTCTATCTGTCGAATTCGTTCACGCGTCACGTTAAAATCCTGCCCGACCTCTTCCAAGGTATGATCTGATTTTTCGCCGATGCCGAAACGCATGCGCAAGACCTTCTCTTCCCGGGGCGTCAACGAAGCCAACACCCGTGAAGTCTGATCGGAAAGGTTCCCCTTGATGACCGCCTCAAGCGGGGAGACCACGGCTTTATCCTCAATAAAATCACCCAGTGAAGAATCCTCCTCTTCACCGATCGGGGTTTCCAAGCTGATCGGCTCTTTGGCAATCTTCAGCACCCGACGCACCTTATCCAGCGGCAGATCCATCCGCTCGGCAATCTCTTCAGGGGTTGGTTCACGCCCGAATTCCTGTACCAGCTGCCGGGTGGTTCGTATCAGCTTATTGATCGTTTCAATCATATGCACCGGAATCCGAATAGTGCGGGCCTGGTCAGCGATAGCACGAGTGATTGCCTGCCGAATCCACCAAGTAGCGTAAGTCGAAAATTTATAACCGCGGCGATATTCAAACTTGTCGACCGCCTTCATCAGGCCAATATTCCCTTCCTGAATCAGGTCGAGGAACTGCAGGCCCCGGTTGGTGTATTTTTTGGCGATTGAAACCACCAAACGCAAGTTGGCTTCCACCAACTCTGTCTTCGCTTTTTTAGCGCGCCATTCCCCCTTATAAACCTCTTTCAAATACTCAAGCAGGTCTTCAGATTCAAACCCTGACTCCTCTTTAACCCTTTTGAATTTGCGTTTTGCTGCCTTCAACCTTTTTTCAACGGACAGCAATACATCACCGGCGACATTCAATTCCTCGGCAACGGCATGAGCTTCCTCATCACTCTTGCGCATCCGACGGAGGTAACTACGAATCTCCTTATAAGGCTTCCCGGTCTGTTTTTCACAGTCAGCAATCTCCAATTGACCCTTTTTGACCTGCTGACCCATCTCCTTCAGTCGATCAACAATTTTCGCGACCTGAAAATCCTTCAAACGGACCTGACGCAACAGTTCAATCTGTTGCTCACGAATTTCACTCTCTTTAGCTTCAAGAGTCTGTCGATTTTTTGCTGGTACTTCTTCAGCCAAGGCCTCCTGAAGCTCTTTCAATTGTTCCTCCAACGGGCGCACCTGCTCACACAAAACCTGCAGGCGCTCGCGCTGCTTAGCCTCAGCTTCACCACCTTCTTCTTCATCGTAATCACGGGTAATTTCTGAAACACGGAGCTGTCCTTTAGCGAGGCGCTCCAGCAGATGAATTACTTCCCGTGCCGCGATCGGAGTGCGCATAACCACCTTGGTGACGAGCGCCTCTCCCTTTTCAATCCTTTTCGCAATTTCTACCTCGCCCTCACGAGTCAGCAACGCAACCTGACCCATCTCCCGCAGGTACATCCGCACCGGATCACTGGTCCTTCCCAGAGTTCCGGCCTCAAGTTCAACTTCCTTTTCGTCAGCGTCGTCATCCAGACCACCCTCCGACTTGGAAGAGGTCGCCTTGCTGTCAGAGTCGATAATCTCAATATCCATCTCTCCAAACATATTCATGACATCCTCCAGCTGGTCAGAGGACACCATGTTGGCGGGCAGAATATCGTTCACCTCATCATAGGTCAGGAAACCTTTTTCCTTCCCCATGTCGATCAATTGCTGAACTTCTTCCGGATTACTTTTCTTCGCCATTTTTGTGCCTTCTCCTCCGCATCTGAAATGATGTCAATCCCGTATCTACTTATTCGTTTAAGTGTAACCGCTACTTGAAGTTTTTAAACTGCCCCATCAACTCTTCTGCCCGCTCAGCATCTCCCGTTTGCTCTGCCAGCCGGATCTGAGTCAGTATTTGCTCACGCTGTTTTTTCTTATTTTCCCGCTGCAATGTTGCTCGACAACCCGTTAAAACATCCTCTACAGCACCCGAGAACTGTTCCGGATCTACCTGCATAATAGTGCTTAGATAAGGCTTGATTTCAGGGTCAAGCTTTTTATTTAAATTTTCTATATCGAGAACATCCTCATGGATCAGACTCAACAATTCAGTTGCGATCAGCAAAGCTTTTTCACTATAAAAATACTCTTCAAGCCCGGCCGCAGATATTTTTTCCCGCGCCTCCGCACTATGCAATAAAAGCGCAAGAAGCATCCCTTCCGCCCGACTCCAGGCGGGCATCACAGGCGTCCCGACCTCTCGCGGAGAACGTCTATGCAAATTTACCGGCGGCACTGCATGCGGAGGCTCCGGCAGTTCCGGATAAAACGACGGCCGTGCCACCGACTGAGTTTCTTGGTGCGACATCTCATCCAGTTTCTGCTTCAGCAGTTGCAGTTCGATACCAGTACGGGCAGCCAGATCCTTAAGGTACAGGTCCTGCTCCATCTCACTGTTTAAAGCAGTCAAGCGCTGGACAACGACCTCCGCAGCCTGTACGGTCTCCGCAACCCCCGCTCCGGCTTTACCGAGAGCATCCTCCATAAACAGGTCCATAGCCGGCCGAGCCGAGCCCAGCCGCTGCTGAAAGGCCTTGCGGCCCTGCGACTGCACGAAGGAGTCGGGATCTTCACCACTCGGCAACTCTATGACCGTAGCCGGGACACCCTCCTCCTGCAATGCCGCCATCGCCTTGAAGGTCGCTTGCCTGCCGGCGGCATCCTCATCAAACAGCAGCAAAACACGCTGCACATAACGCTTGAGCAGCCGCGCGTGATCAGCGGTCAAAGCGGTCCCGCAGGTCGCCACAACCTGTGGGAAGCCGGCGCGATACAGGGCCAGCTGATCAAAATAGCCTTCGACCAGGATGACTTCTCCACTCTGGCGCATCGCCTGCCGAACTTGGTAAAGACCGAACAGCACCCCCCCTTTGTGATAGATCGGCGACTCGGGCGAATTGATATATTTCGGTTTACTGTCATCCAGCACCCGCCCGCCAAAAGCAACCACACGGCCCGAAAGATCATAAATCGGAAACATCAGCCGACCGCGGAACAGGTCATAATCACCCCGTTCCTGCTTACCGGGCCGGATCAATCCTAAGATTCGGGCATCTTCAACAGCGGCACCCCGTTGCTGTAAATGGTTTGCGAGACTTTCCCAGGCATCAACGGCGTAGCCAATCTTGTATTCAGCAGCGGCCTTACGACCGTAACCCCGCTTTTTCAGGTATTGTCGCCCAGGCTCACCTGCCGGCAGTTCCATCAAATTCTGATGAAAATAATCGACCGCCAGTTCGTTGACCTGATAGAGCCGCTCACGCTGCTTTTGCCGACGCTCCTCTTCAGGGGAAGGTTGCCGTTCTTCCAAATCAATGCACGCCCGCTCGGCAAGACGCCGCACCGCATCCGGGAACGCCAAGCCTTCCATCTTCATCAGAAAAGAGAAAACGTCACCGCCGACGCCACAGCCGAAGCAGTGATAAAACTGCCGCCCGGCATTGACACTGAACGAGGGCGATTTTTCCGAGTGAAACGGACAGAGCCCCAGATGATTGGCTCCGGAACGCTTCAAGGTGACATACTGAGAAACCAGCTCGATAATATCGGTCCGCTCACGCACCTCGTTGATCTTGCTGTCACCAATCTGTCCGCTCATCGCTCACTCAATTCAGCGATCGTGATATTTTCTCCCCCCTGTTCTGCCGGGGCGGCATAAAAAGCGGTCACGCCACTTTGCCCGGCAAGAAATTCACGCACCACCCGGCGCAAAACCCCCTCACCGGAACCGTGAATGATTTCCACCTGTCGCAGGTTATGCAGCAGGGCATCATCGACAAATCTCTCCAACGCAGCCAGAGCATCATCGACCCGCTGGCCGACCAGCTTAAGCCGCGCCGACACCTGTCGCTCAACGAGCTTACGCGTCACTTGGCCGCCACCCTGTTGACTGGAGACGAAACGTCGTGGAACAAACTGTTCCAAGGCTGCCAGGGGTTGCCGCAGCCGCTTCCCCCCAACCCGCAGGTCAACACCA
>JADFVC010000348.1 GCA_015222355.1 Chloroflexota bacterium
TGAGAGTGAGGACATCAAGCTCGTGCGCAATGCTCGGCAGGGAAAGTGGCAGGCAGAGGCCGATTGTTGCGAAAAAAACTTTCATAGGCGTTTCCATGGGGCTGAAGACGGTTTCCTTATGTGTCGATCGAGATTATAGCAGACTTTACGCTGAGAAAGCTTCCTGGAACTGTTACCCAATGAGTTGTTTGATTTTAACGGTCAGTTGTTTAATTTACTGAAACTACACTGTTTTTTAATTGGACAATTCCATCCGATTAATATTTCGAGCTATTTTATTAAACTTGGGGGAAGTGGTTGCCGCTGAGGGTTTCAGCGCAGCTCAATCCCCGCCTCCGTGGCAGCATCCTGCAGATGATCGATAAACATCCGGCGGACAGCGGCGTTGTCGCCTAACCCCTGCAGGACCGGACTGACGCGGAACCCGGCAACTTGTAAGAGGGTTTTCCATGAATCTTCTTCAGTGCCGGCCATATCATTGGCGGCATGGTCACCGGCCACGATCATCAAAGGTTTGAGGAGAACTTTTTTGCTGTTGGCCTGCTGTAATTTGGTCAGAACTTCATCCAGGTTCGGATGCCCCTCGACTAACCCGAGAATCGTTTTGATCTGTGGGTAATGCTGGTTCATCAGCAGTTCAAACTCGTAGTAAAGCCCGGTGGAGAGGTGCGCGTTGCCGTGCCCCATATAAACCAGTGCGGCATTCGCCTGTTGTGTGGCTTCGACATCTTCAGCGACGGCCCGGGCCAGGCGGGCGAGATCGTCCGTGTATGGGGAGGTTGGTCCCCAGCTTCCCATCAGTGGTCGGCCGAGAGCGATTTTGTTGAACGGCTGCCAGTGTTCTCTCGTCGTCTTGATCGATCTCAAGCCTTCAATATGGGCCGTCAGATCGAGGAACTCTTCACCGTGGGTCAAGTGGGTCGGTTGCACGACAATGGTTTTATAGCCCTGATCCTGCAGGTCAGCCAGGGTTCCGAGGATGTTTTTGATATGGTAGAAAGATTCCGGGACCTGCGGATGAGCTTTGCGGTAGTCGGCATCCGTTGCCCGGCTGTGCCATTTTTTGCGGATAATATTGGAGGTGAAGGCCATTTGCACCGGGGTGTGCGGATAGGCGGTTTGGATATCCTGAACGATGGCCAGCAGGGCATTGACGGCGCTTGGATAGGTGGTGCCGAAGGACGCGACAACGATGGCGGTTTTGTTGGTACTGGCCGCATGGCTTTCCATGGCGAAACTTCCTTTAATCCTCGCTCTTCCCTTGGCCGAACAAAGTTTTTCAATGATCGAACGGTCGTTATACGGCAGCCACTCGGTTGGAGTCTCCGGTTATTCCGTTTGTGCAGCCTCTTTATAGGGAACCAGCAGAATCTGGATGCGCCGGTTCTGGGCGCGCCCCTCGGCATCGTCATTGCCGGCCACCGGGCGGTATTCACTGTAGCCTGCGGCCACCAGGCGATCACCCGACAGGCCGATTTTATCCTGCAGGAAGTGGACGATACTGGTGGCACGGGCGGTGGACAGTTCCCAGTTGGAGGGGAACTTGTCAATCAGGCGGCTGCTGATCTGTACGTTATCGGTGTGCCCTTCGATCTGCATGGCTTTCTCCGGAAACTTGTTGAGGACATCCCCCAGATTGCGTAGAACTTTTTGTCCTGCTTTTTTGATTTCGGCTTTGCCGGAATCGAAGAGGATCTTATTCAGCAGATTAACACTCAGCTGCCCTTCCAGATTGGAGATGGTCAGCTCGCCCCGCTTGATTTCCCCCTCCAGCGCATTGACCAGTTGATCGTAGGTGTTCTTGACCTTGGCCAGGCGGGCTTCGCGGGCGATTTTTTCCTTTTCCAGCGCCTGATTGAGTTCTTCAATGGTCGTCAGCAGTTGATCATTGGTTTGCTGCATGTCAAGCAACTGGTCCTGCATGGCGGCAATCCGCTGTTGGTGGCGGCTGAGATCGCCTTCCTTGCGTTCCTGCTCGACGTTGGCGGTGAGCAGGTTGCGTTGTAGTTTCGAATTTTGTTGCAGGACTTCAACCAGACGTGCATTCAGCTGCGAAAGCTTGTCCTGCAGGGTTCTCTTTTCCTGGCGTAACTGTTCGGTATCAGCCGTCAATCGAGTGACATCGCGGTTGAGCAGCTCAGTTTCGTTGACCTTTTGCTGGTAGATATTTTTACTGACGCAGGCGCTCAGCAGCAGGGGAACGGCGATCAGCAGGATATAAAATACTCTTTTCATTTGTTTCTCCTTTCGCAGGCACTTTTTCAGCCACTTCCATGAACGCTCATTTTTATCACAAGTCGCGGAAATGTAAAGGGGTTTTCCTTAGGCAAAACAGGTGTTTTCGGTTGCGGGTCAGGTTGCCGTTATGCTATAGGTTGAGTTCGTTTCAGGGAGATTAAAACTGCATTTTTCATGGCTGTGAAGCCCGCCGGGGGTTAACTTAGAATGTTGTTTGAAATTGAGCGGATTGTTAAAATTGCTTTGCAGGAAGATATCGGTTTGGGTGATATCACCACCGAGGTGACGGTTGCTCCGGAAACCGTGGCGCGGGCA
>JADFVC010000349.1 GCA_015222355.1 Chloroflexota bacterium
GCTGATGTCTGGCGCCTGGCTCAGGTGTCGAACAACATTATCGACCAGTGTGTGGCACAGGGTGTGCCTTTTGCTCGCGACTACGCCGGCTACCTGGATAACCGTTCTTTCGGTGGCGCCCAGGTTTCGAACAACATTATCGATCAGTGTGTGGCGCAGGGTGTGCCTTTTGCGCGTGACTACGCCGGTTACCTGGATAACCGTTCTTTCGGTGGTGCACAGGTCTCTCGAACCTTCTATGCGCGTGGTCAAACCGGTCAGCAGCTGCTGCTCGGTGCCTATTCGGCGCTGTCACGTCAGATTAAAGCTAAGCAGGTTACGATGCATCCGCGTACCGAGATGCTTGACCTGGTTGTTGTCGACGGAGTTGCTAAAGGGATTACCGTACGGAACCTGATGACCGGTGAGATTGAGTCGCACTGGGGTGATGCGGTTGTTCTGGCGACTGGTGGTTATGTCAATGTTTTCTACCTTTCAACAATGGCTATGGGCAGTTCCGTTACTGCAGCCTGGAAGTCTGTTAAAAAGGGCGCCTACATGGCGAACCCCTGTTATACCCAGATTCACCCGACCTGTATCCCGGTACACGGTGAACATCAATCCAAATTGACCCTGATGTCCGAGTCGTTGCGGAACGACGGTCGTATCTGGGTTCCGAAAAAGGCTGAAGATTGCGATAAGCATCCTAGTGAAGTTCCTGAGGAAGACCGCGATTACTACTTGGAGCGGAAGTACCCCTCCTTCGGTAACTTGGCTCCGCGTGATATATCTTCACGGTCTGCAAAAGAAGCCTGTGATGACGGCCGTGGTGTTGGTCCCGGCAAGCGCGGCGTCTACCTCGACTTCGACGATTCGATCAAGCGCCTCGGTGAAGACACCATCCGTGAACGCTATGGTAACCTGTTTGAAATGTATGAAAAGATCACCGATGAGAACGGTTATGAGCGTCCCATGCGGATCTACCCTGCACCTCACTATGGTATGGGCGGCCTCTGGGTCGATTACCAGTGTCAAAGCAATATCCCCGGCCTGTTTGTTCTCGGTGAGGCAAACTTCTCCGTACACGGTGCGAACCGTCTCGGGGCTTCCGCACTGATGCAGGGTCTGGCTGATGGTTACTTCGTTATTCCATACACCATTGCTCCGTATCTTGCTTCTATCACTCCCGGCACGGTCAAGGACGATCATCCAGAGTTCAAGAAGTCGGTTGAAGATGTTGAAGCCCAAACCAACAAGCTGCTATCCATCAATGGTAAGAAGACGGTAAGTGAACTGCATCGTGAACTTGGCCAGGTTATGTTTGAAAATGTCGGCATGGGGAGAAGCGATGAGAGCCTCAAGCTCGCACTCAAACGGATTCCTGAAATCCGTGACGAATTCTGGAATAATGTCAACATCACCGGTGAGAGCAGGGATCTCAACCAGCAGTTGGAGAATGCCGGACGCGTGGCAGACTACCTCGAATTCGCAGAAATGTTGACCACTGATGCGTTGCACCGTGAAGAGTCCTGTGGCGGCCATTTCCGGCTTGAGCATCAGACTGAGGACGGTGAGGCAATGCGTGACGATGAGAACTTCTGTTACTCAGCTGCCTGGGAATTCAAGGGTGCCGGTGTTAAACCGGAACTGCATAAAGAACCCTTGAAATTTGAGAACATCCAACTTGCCGTGAGGAGTTACAAATAATGAACCTTACATTGCATGTATGGCGCCAGAAGGGGCCGCAGGATAAAGGAAAGCTGGAGACCTACCCAGCTAAAGATGTCAGCTCGGATATGTCCTTCTTGGAGATGTTGGATGAAGTTAATGACAAGCTGATTAAAGAAGGCAAGGATCCGATTGCTTTTGACCACGATTGCCGTGAAGGGATCTGTGGTATGTGCTCAAGTGTTGTTAACGGTCGGCCGCACGGTCATCAGGAAAAAACGACCGTTTGTCAGCTGCATATGCGGCAGTTCAACGATGGCGACGATATCGTCGTTGAACCATGGCTTGCCAAGGCCTTCCCGATTCAGAAGGACTTGATCGTTGATCGTTCAGCTCTTGATGTGATTATGCAGGCCGGTGGTTATACCGCCTGTCACACCGGTGGTGTTCCTGACGCTAACGCTCTGCTGATTCCCAAGCCGGTTGCGGATTTCTCCATGGACGCTGCCGAGTGTATCGGTTGCGGTGCCTGTATTGCTGCCTGCCCGAACAGCTCAGCTATGCTGTTCACCAGCGCCAAGGTTGCCCAGTTTGCTGTTCTGCCGCAGGGTAAAACTGAAGCCAAGGCTCGGGTTCTTGAAATGACCAAGGCAATGCTGGACGAAGGCTTCGGTAACTGTACCAACCACTACGAGTGTCAGGAAGCTTGCCCGAAAGGGATCAACGTTAAGTTTATTGCTACGCTTAATCGTGAGTACCTCAAATCTTTCACTTAAAAAGTTGATTGCAATAACTTGTCATAAGGGCGAATCCTCGGATTCGCCCTTTTTTCGTCAATATCTTTGTTGGTCTTTCGTGATAGAATACAGATGTTTGAGTTCGAAATTCCGTTCAAATAAACCACTCAGGGCAGTCGATGAAAAGTTGGTTAACACGTATGTTGCGGTCAGGGGAACAATTGCCCCAGATGATTTTTTCTGCGGCCAATACGGTTGAGCTGCCTTTTCACTGTGAAGATAGTCATGATGGAACGGTTCCCAATAGACAAAAAATTCTTCGCCAGTTGCAGACCGGTTGTCAGCGGCAACTTGAAATACTGCGTCGTTCATTAACTTTGACCACTGTCGTGTTGCTCTGGTCCGATAACCGAACTGGACAACTGTTTCCCTATGCGTTTTCTACAATATCCGCTGATTTTAAAGATGCTCCTTTTTTACTCGGTACAGGAATGATCGGGGCACTTCAATCACGAGAAGAATTGTCAGTTGCGTCCTTACCTCATAACTCACCAAAAATCCCCTATTATCGTTCGAACATTGGGGTCGGCAGCTTTATCGCGGTTAAATTGAATCTGCCTGAAACTTCAGAGCAACACGCAGATTCGACAGCTATCCTTTGCGTTGATCGGTTGTCTGATCTGGATTGGACGGAGAATGAGCGATTTTTGCTGAAAATATCGGCAGAGCAGTTATCCTCTGAAATTTATGCAGCCAGACAATTGTTTGCTTATGATCGTGAGCGGCATACCTATCGCCGGGCATTTGACAGTTTACGTCGGTTGAATACGGCACTCGGTCTGGATTCGGTGTATACGGCCACTGCCGAGGCAGTCAGGTCGATTGTTCCGGCTGATTTTTTCTCCGTCTGTTTGGTTGAAAGTGATAACCATCGAATCTGCTATGTTCAGGGAGATCATGCAGACAAATTAACTGGTCAGGTTTTCTCTCTTGAACAGAGCTTAGTCGGTCAGGTCATCAAATACCGGAGAACTATTCCGGAAAATGCAAACTACCGAGGGACGACAGCGGTTTTCAGTGAAGAACATCTGTTTGCCGCTTATCGTTCTTTGCTGATTGTGCCCCTGAAACAGGAGAATGGGCCGGTTGTCGGTGCTCTGTGCTTGGCAGCAAAAAAACCGGAAGTGTTTACCCGTAGCTGTCGGGAAATCCTGGAACTGCTCGCTACGCAAGTTGCTATAAAAATCGAGCTGGCGAATTCACACGAACAGATCAACCGGATGGCGACGCTGGACAGCCTGACCGGGATTGCCAATCGGCGCGCATATCAGCGGGGATTCGAGGCGATGCTGGAACGGGCCAAACGACGGCCGGGTTCATTGCACCTGATCCTCTGCGATATCGATCACTTTAAAAAAATCAATGACAGCTTCGGGCACCCGTATGGTGATGAAGTATTACGGCAGGTGGCAAAACTTTTTGCCCGTGTGACCCGTTCTGTTGACCTGGCGGCACGAACCGGTGGAGAAGAATTTGCGATCCTGCTTGAAGACACTGATAATACCGGTGCCTGGAAAGTGGCGGAACGGCTCAGGGAGTTGGTTGAGCAACTCAATCTTTCAACAGGAAAATATCAGGTTTCTGTGACAGTTTCACTGGGAATCGCCGCTTTTCCGCTGGATGCGAATAGTCTGGATAAGCTGGTCAGCTGTGCCGATCAGGCGCTCTATATGGCAAAATCCAGCGGTCGGAATAAAACGGTCACCTGGGATTCACGCGCCGACAAAGGAAAGTCTTATTCCTGAGGTTCAGATTTTTGTAAAAGCAGGGTGCTGAATTCTTTTAGCATGCGGTTTTCAATGACCTGACAGCCGAGGCGTTGATATTTTTGCCGGACATCAAAGTTGTACTCCCAGAGAATTCCAGACAGCAGGATGTAGGCGTCAGGTGAGGCTTTTGTGACTAAATCTTCTGCAATTGCCAAAAGAATATCTCCGTATATATTTGCCAGGATCACGTCAAATTCTTTTTCTTGCAGGTCATCAAGGGTTCCGCAGACGTGGGCAGCCCTGTTTTCCACACCGTTGAGTCGGCAGTTGTTCTGACAGCTGTGTACCGCATCTGCCTCAATGTCGACACACCAGGCCTTGCTACCACCGAGCAGTAGTGCTGCAATTGAGAGAATCCCTGTCCCGCTGCCGATGTCGAGAATTTTCTTATTCCCGTTTAACGGTAATTGTTCAAGAATTTCCAGACAACTCTCTGTTGTTTCATGTTCCCCGGAACCGAATGCTCCGCGCTCCATACGCAGTTTTATCCGGTCATTTTCAGCATCGATAAACTCGGGGGGCAGGATTAAAAATCGGTTTCCGAGGAGGAAAGGTTGATAAGTGTCTTTCACGAGGGTTTCTCCAGTTTATTGTTTAAATGCCAAAGATTTTCAGTAAGAGCAGCAGAAGTGTGTAACTGAAGGCGGAAGCGAGGGTTGAGAGCATGACGATGGAGCCGGCCAGCTCTGCATCTCCCTTCATCTGGTGAGCCATGATGTAAGTTGCTGTTGCCGCCGGGGTGCCGGCCATTAAGATCCCGATACCAAAATCCACACCTTTGACCTGAAACAGACTTAGCAGGATCGCTGCAAAGATGGGGAGTAAAATAAGTTTCACAGCACTGGAAAAACTTGCCAGGCGCAGATCACCACTGAGTCTTTCCAGAGAAAATAAACCACCGATGGCTAATAACGCTAATGGTAAGGTTATGCCGGTTGTAATAGTCAGTGCGCGGTCGATGATAACAGGAAGTGGCAGGTTCCAATAGCTCCAGACAATCCCGAGAAAAGAGGCAATGATCAGCGGATTGCCAGCGACCTGCAGCAGCCAATTCGGGGATTTGTCAGCGGCGCTGCGTTGCTGCGGGAGCAGCAGTGCCAGAATCGCCAACAGGTTCAATAC
>JADFVC010000350.1 GCA_015222355.1 Chloroflexota bacterium
CTATATCACAGGGACCCTGGGTGGAGCGAAGATGGTGTTTTTGCCACGCCATGGTCGTGGCCATTGTTTCTTGCCGTCTGAAGTGAATTATCGCGCCAATATTTACGGGATGAAAAAGCTGGGTGTTGAGCAGATTATCTCGATTTCGGCAGTCGGCAGTATGAAAGAAGAGATTGTTCCGGGGCACATTGTTATTCCGGACCAATTTTTTGATCGTACGCAGGGCAGGCGGGCGTCAACTTTTTTCGGTAACGGTGTCGTCGGACATGTACCGTTTGCTGACCCGATCTGTCAAGGTTTGGCGGATATTCTTGCCGATTCGGCGACCGAGGTCGGTGCCACCGTGCACCGGGGCGGCACTTACCTCTGTATTGAAGGGCCGAACTTCTCGACCCGGGCCGAATCGAACATCTTCCGCAGTTGGGGGGTCGATATCATCGGCATGACAAATATCCCCGAAGCCCGCCTGGCGCGAGAAGCAGAGATCTGCTACGGCACTGTCGCCCTGGCGACCGATTATGATTGCTGGCACGAAGTTCACGACGATGTTTCCGTGGAAGCAGTGCTCGCGATTATCCAGCAAAATGTGGTAATGGCCCGTGAGATTATTAAAACTGCTACGACTAAAATTGTCGCTGGTCGCCAAATTCGTGACTGTGCATGTGCAGAAGCTCTCAAGTATGCCATCATGACAGATAAAAACCTGATCCCGGCAGAAACTAGGCAGGCACTGGAGCCGATCATTGCTAAATATCTTGATTAACGAGAGGGACTGAAAAAATGAGTATTCTGGTAGTCGGCAGTGTTGCCTTCGATTCGATTAAAACCCCGTTCGGTGAAGTGGATGAAGTTCTCGGCGGCTCGGCCTGCTATTTTTCCACCTCCGCCAGTTTTTTTACCGATGTCAGCTTGGTGGCTGTCGTCGGCGAAGATTTTCCCGAAGAGCATGTCGATTTTCTGCAAAGCCGCAATATCGACCTGGCCGGATTGCAGCGCAGCAGTGGGGAGACTTTCCGCTGGAAAGGGCGTTATGACTACGATTTGAACGAAGCACACACTTTGGAAACTCACCTGAATGTTTTCGAATCCTTCCAGCCGGAATTGCCGGAAAATTACCGGGATGCCGAATACGTGTTCCTGGCGAATATCGATCCCGAGTTACAGCTTGAAGTTTTGCAGCAGGTGAAAAATCCGCAGTTGGTCGCCTGCGATACGATGAATTTCTGGATCGAAGGGAAAAAAGAAGCGTTGATCAAAACTCTTGCCCGGGTCGACATCCTGGCCATCAACGAGGCAGAGGTGCGGCAATTGGCCGATGAACCGAATCTGGTCAAAGCGGCACAGATTGTCCGTGACTTCGGTCCGAAAACCCTGGTTGTCAAGCGTGGCGAGTACGGTGTCCTGATGTTCGGTGAAGGCTCCATCTTCTCGGCTCCGGCTTACCCCCTGGAGGAAGTATTTGATCCGACGGGTGCCGGGGACACCTTTGCCGGCGGTTTTATCGGCTATTTGGCCGCAACGCGTAATTTCGATGAGCACAACCTGCGCAAGGCGATTGTTTTCGGAACCGTCATGGCTTCTTTCACGGTTGAAAAATTCAGCCTCGACCGGCTCAAGGAGATCGACTATCCTGAAATTGAAGCTAGGTTCAGGCGAATAAAATTACTGACCGATTTTGCCGATATAGATTAAATACGGTTATACTGTGGCGGAGGAGCGCAACGTATGTTCATCCAGCATCAACAGCTGAAAGTTCTCAACGTGCCGGCAGCCAAGGTTGCACGTTTAAACAGCTCCAGTGGCGACGTACAGATGGCGTTTCCCGGATTTCCTCCACAGATGTGCAGGGCTTATCTGGTGTCTTTGACCAGCGGTAGCAAAGTTCTGATTCTGGTCGTTTTCTATCTGTCGGAAAGTCAACAGTCGATTTTCTTTATTCCGAAAATCGGAGAGGTTGCTGTTGAGGACGCTGAACGGGTTTTTGGGGAGGGGTTTGTCTTTGCTGAATCGATGGGCTTTGTCCTGGGAGAAACTGATTTCCATCTCCTGTCTTCGGCAGATCAACAGAAACTTTGGAGTTCTTTGCCCATATGCCGAAAGTCTGCAGCTTCACAAGCGGATGCAAATATACGACCTGGTAAAGAAGAGGCTCCAGAGCAAGACGATTTGGAAAAATATCGAAAACGCAGCTTGGAAAGTCTCGGGCGTTTTTTGTCATCAATGTAATTCGTTCAATTAGAGGGCGCAGATGTTCTACAAGCGAATGTTGTTTTTCAGTTTGTTCTGGTTCTTCCTGATCGGATGCGTGCCGCAGACGCAGCATGTACAGAAACAGGCACAGCAGGCTGATGTGCATTATAAATTGGGGGTGTCTTTCCTGCATGCCGACAATCCGACTCTGGCCCTTAAAGAGTTATTGAAAGCCGTTGAGTATGGTCCAAACCGCAGTGGAATTCATGTCTCATTGGCCCAGGCCTACCAGTTAAAAAAAGCCTATCCGGAAGCTGAGCGTCATTATCTCACGGCTCTGGAACTTTCCCCCAAAGATCCCCGTTACCAGAATAACCTGGCCGCTCTTTATCTTGATATGGAACAGTGGGATAAGGCGATTTATTATTTTGACGAAGCGTCGCAAAACCTGCTGTTCCTGAATGCCCATAACGCCTTGGCCGGGAAGGGGTACGCGTACTTTAAAAAGAAAGATTATGCCGTTGCGTTGGCGCAGTATCAAGAAGTGCTGACGATTGCCCCCAGATACGCACCAGCCTATTTTCTGCAAAGCGAAGTTTATCACGAAATGGGACAGACTGAGCAGGAACGAAAGATGCTGGAGC
>JADFVC010000351.1 GCA_015222355.1 Chloroflexota bacterium
ACAGCCCCCACCCTTCGCCTTCGCTCAGGAACCGGTGGGGACAGTCCCGGTTTTGCTGAGCGTGCTACGAACCCTTAAACTAGCGCCATTCGGGGCTGTCCCCGGCCCTTGTGAATAGTTACCAAAATAGATTGATAATGGAAGGGACCGGTGCCGTTTTGGCCGGTCCTTTTTCTTTAAAGTCAAGATGGTGGGGTTGCGGCTCTGCTCACCGCCAGCCGATTTGGGTTTATTGGCCTTGAAATACAATTTTTCATCGCCCAGTCAATAAGTTTTCGGCACTCCAAACAATTGCTCATTCATCCAGTAAAATGTATCCTGTCGAAATGTTTTATAAAATAGAGGATTCAGATGACTGAACAATTCCGCAACCTGCTGATCATCGATGACGAAGTTGCCATGCGCCACATGCTGCGTCTGGTTCTTGAACCCCACAACTACCGGGTGACAGAGGCGGACAATGGTGCCGTGGCCCTGGGCATCATCCGTCAAGAAAAATTCGATGTCATCCTCTCCGATATCCGCATGCCGGACATGGACGGCCTCAGTTTTCTCGATCATCCTGAAGTTCACGGCCTCGACAGCACCATCATCATGATGAGCGCATACGGCAGTGTTGACACAGCGCTGGAGTGCATGAAACGCGGAGCCTATGATTATATTTCCAAACCGTTTAAACCGGACGAGGTCCTGCTGACCCTGCGCAAAGCGGAAGAACGCCAGTTGCTCAGACAGGAAAACCGGCAATTAAAAACCGCCCTGTCCAAACAGGATAAAGCGTTTTCCATCGACCAGATCATTCATTCCAGTGGAGCAATGCAGCAGGTCCTGCAGATGGTCAGAGCCGCGGCAACAGCCGATTCACCCGTTCTGATCAGTGGCGAAACGGGGACCGGAAAGGAACTGATCGCCAGGGCTCTGCACAGTGAAAGTGGCCGCACCGGGCAATTTCTGGCCATCAATTGCAGCGCAATTACCGCCGGATTGTTGGAAAGCGAACTGTTCGGCCATGTCAAGGGAGCCTTTACCGGTGCCGACCGGGAAAAACAGGGATTGTTCACCATTGCCAGTGGCGGCACGCTTTTTCTTGATGAAATTTCCGAGTTGCCATTAGAACTACAACCGAAGCTGTTACGTGTTTTACAAGAAGGAGAAATCAGGAAGGTCGGGGCAACTCGTGTGGAGAAAATCACGGCCCGGGTGGTCGCTGCAGCCGGGACCGACCTCTACGACGCGGTACAGAACAACCTGTTCCGCAACGATCTTTACTATCGCCTGGCCGTCGTTGATATCAGTCTGCCACCACTCAGAGAACGCCCCGAAGATATTCTCCCCCTGGCCGAACACTTCCTCACCAGCATCTGCCGGCAAGAGGGCCGCCAGCGCCCCCAACTGAAGAAAGAGGATCGCCGGCACCTGACCAGCTATCGCTGGCCGGGGAACGTCCGGGAGTTGCAGAACCACCTGGAAAAAGCACTGATCTTCAGTCGCGGTGACAAGCTGGAGCTCCCCCCGCTGCGAACCCGACAAGCACTCTCCGACGCAACCAATCCCGAGGACTATTCACTGAAGGTGGCCTCGCAACGGCTGGAAAAAGAATACATCCGCAAAGCCCTTATTAAAACAGCTGGGAATCGTACCCAAGCCGCGCAGTTGCTGGGAATCAGCCTGCGTTCTTTGATGTACAAGATCAAAGACTACGGCATTGACTAAGTGCTGCTAGAGCATCCCTCGATCCGCCAGACTGACATAATCCCCATTCCCGACGATGATGTGATCAAGCACCCGCACCCCCATCAGATCACCGATCTGTTTCAGGCGGGAAGTGATTTCGATATCTTCACGACTGGGTGATGGATCACCCGAGGGATGATTATGGACAAACAGGACTGCCGCAGCTGATTCACGCAACACCGGGGCAAAAACTTCGCG
>JADFVC010000352.1 GCA_015222355.1 Chloroflexota bacterium
ACCCGGTTGAACCCCGCCAACGCCAGTATCAGACTCAGCCAGTCATCGTAGCCACGCGTAGCACTCAACCGTAAAAACGCATACTCGGTCACCAGGTGGTGGATGTGGTCGAACAGTGACTCATGACGGCGTTGCTGCACCATCTTGATCAGTTCATTGCGGGCAAAACGTCGCTCACACAGGCGGCCATTATCATCGACCGTCAGATCACCGCCTAACAGCAACAAGCAGAGATAATCGGACAGCTGCGGCACCAGGAGCGCGCCCTGGTCAACACATTCGACATTAAGATGCAGACTGTGGGGAGCCACGCACCGGTTAAAGGCGACAACCCTTTGAATGTAACGCGCCAGAAAGCCGGGGTCGCGGGTCAGAGGCAGGGAGTAACGTCGTGGATAGTCAATCCGCACCAGATTATACTCGAAAAAACCGCCAATCCACGGTACTGACAGATAACGGCGCAGGCGCACATGGTGATCCAGATAGCCACCGAGCCGCCAGCTGACATCTTCGAGAAAAAACTGGTGAAAATAGATAAAATTACGGAAGGGCTGATCCTGACCATGACGGCCAAATGAGTGTTCAAAAGAGGCCAGGTGGCCGAGATTGCTGAATTCCAGTTCCGCCCCCAGCGGCACCTGCCCCCCGATACGATAACGCAAACTGCGGGTAACAGCGGCCTGCAACGGCAACGCATCGCACAGCTGACGGGTGATGTAAAAAGCCCGCAGACAGTACAGATAGAGATGACGACTGTCTTCCGCCAACACCTGAGCGATCTGTTGCTCGATCAGTGCTTCCAGCTCAGGTTCATGCTCGGCAAACCACTCCAGCGCCGCCAGTATCAGGGGAGCATCCGGATAGCAGCCGGGTTCGGTGGGCAACACCCGGGCATGGCGTTTGCGGATCATCTGCACCACAAACCCGAGTACGTAATGACGAAAAATCAATTTGAGATAAGCGGGCAACAGCTGTTTTTTCCGCCAGATCCGGCGACGGATGCAAAACCTCCGATCCTGGCGTTGCGCTGCCAGGTACAGATTATTCTTAAAGGCAGATTGCGGGTGATGAAAACGGTATCGTTTGAAAAACTGGAAGCGGCGTCGATAGGTCACACCGATAAACTCGCGCAGCACCATCCCCCGCTCCACTGCCGACAGGCGGCCATAAAAGGTGCCGTAAAAGGGATGTTGAGCATGCTCCGAGAAAAAAAACGACATAGAGCTCTCCCATAGTCACTTTCGCTACGCTTCCGTCAGATCCCCTCCATCTGCAGCGCAATCTCCTTGAGCAGGTCACGGTTGATCCGGTTATCCGGGGTTTTTGGTAAATATTTGGTGAAACGGATTTTGTCGGGCAGATTCAATTCGCCAATCTCTTCGATGATATGTTCGTGGATCTCTCGCAACGTCTTTTCACGATAGCTCTCGTCACGAAAGTCGTACAAAACGCAGTAGGTGACCAGCATATAACCCTGAACCGGATGGTCAATGACAATCGCCGCACACTCGCGCACCCGCTTCATGGTCATCACCGTCTCCTCAATCTCGTCGAGGCTGCGCCGCCCGGCACCGGTACTGAGAATGTCATCGAGTCGACCGGTCAGATTGAGGTTTCCCTGTTCATCGTAATAGGCACCATCTCCGGTACAAAAATAGCTGCGCTCAGGAAACTTCTTCCAGAAGGTCTGCTGATAACCGACATCATCCTTGTATAGATCCTGCAACAGGGAGGGCAGCGGCGAAGCCAGAACCAGCCGTCCCGGCTCCACGAAGCCATCCAGAGCCTTGCCCTGATTGTCAACGACACGGGCATCCACCCCCGGCAGCGGACACATCATGGTATCATCTTCAAACCCCAGCACACCAGGCACACCGGCGATCAGACAGCCGCCGGTTTCAGTCTGCCCCCAGATCTGGATGATCGGCAAGTTACGTTTGTTGGTCAGCTCATACTGGATCCAGTCGTAAAGATCCTCGTTGATCTTCTCACCACCACAGCCGATCAACCGCAACGAATTGCTGGCACGATTCAGGGAACGCTTGGTACTTTTGGCACGCATGACGCTACGCAGAAGAGAGGGATTGGTATACAACACCGTCACATGAAATTTATTGAGATAATCGAAAAAGCACTGGGTGTTTTCGTAGGAGATACTTCCCTCGTAGAGAAACAGCGTCGCCCCCAACGCCAGAGGGCCGTAAACGGCATAGGTGTGACCGTTAATCCAGGCCAGATCGGAGGTATTCCAAAAGATATCCACCTCATCAAGATCGAACAACACCTCGGTGGTAAACTGAGCCCACATCAAATAACCCGCCAGGCTATGCAACACACCGCGCGGTGTTTTTGATTTGGCGGAGGTATAGATCATAAACAGCGGCTCGTCGGCAGAACGGACCAGATCGACGATTGCTTCCCGGGAATATTGCGGGTCCGTAATCAGATTATTGTACCAGATATCACGCTGCGGGCGCATCAGCACCTGCTGTCCGGTATGTTCGACAACAACACAGTGACGGATGTCGTAATCGATCCGTTCCAGTGCTTCATTGACCACCCCTTTAAGAGACCGCGTACGTAAGTGGGTTCCGTCACTGGTGATGATATATTTCGCCCGGCAATGCTGCAGACGCTGAGCCAGCGCCTCGGCAGAATAGGCCATGTGGTAAGCAACGTGAATCGCGCCGATACTGGCGCAGGCGAGCATGGAGATAACGGTTTCCGGAAGATCCGGCATAAACAGCAACACCCGATCCCCTTTTTTCACCCCCAGATGCACCAGCCCGTTGATCAGGCTTTTGACCTCATACGCCAAAGACTGATAGGTATAGATGCGCTCCTCAAAGTTGACACCACGCCAGATCAATGCCGCCTTGTTGCGACGGACCGTCTCCAGATGCTTACCGAGAATATTGTGATAAACATCAAGTTTGCCACCGACAAACCAGCGATAGTGGGGAGGAGCCATGTCATCAAGCACCCTGCGAAACGGTTCCTCCCAAAGGAGATACTTACGTGCCAGTGCGTCAAACAGCGTCCCGGACGGAATTTTTTTGTATTCTTCGTATTGATCGGCCGATATCTTTTGCCGTTGATAACTGAGTTTGGGATGAACCATTACATATTATCCTTCCGTGACATGTCCTGCTGAGCACGAAACAGATCATTCAGGGTTTGGTACGATGACAGTTCGTGAAGTATGCGCAAAAAGACCTTGGCCGTGGCAATGGAATCCCCCAGGGCGCGGTGGCGCTGCTCGCACTCGATACAATAAACATTAAGCAGATCATCGAGCTGAGTGCTGGTATTACTCTCCATCACCAACTTGTGCAACAGCATGGTATCGAGCCAGGGGGCACCCTCCAGATTGCAGCCGAAATATTCCCGCAGATGACGATCGAGCATCTTGATATCGAAATTGATGTGGTGTCCGGTGATCATACTGTCCCCGATAAAGCTCAGAAATTCCGGCAACACTTCACCAATCCCCGGTTTATCGACCAGCATGTCGTCGGTGATGCCATGCCATTGAATTGATTCGGGAGGGATGGGGAAGGGGGGCTTGATATAGCTTTCAAAAATCTTCGTGATACGACCGCTTTTGATTTTCACTGCTGCGGCATTAATGATGACGTCTTTCGTCAGATCAAGACCGGTCGTTTCCAGATCGATAATACAGAACGTGGCTTCACGTAAATCCAGCTTGAGGGCAGACCGGGAACGGATCTGCCCACAAAGTTTCTCGACATAATCACCCAGCGGATCAACATTCCATTCCTTTTTAAGCGGCGCAACGTTTTTCAGTAATGACTTCCACATAATTGCTGTCCAGCCCCCACTTCCAGCGGCCCCTGTTGCTCGTATCCTGTTACCGGCACTTAATTCATGTCCCGCTCAAAAGGACACCTTTGCCTTCTAAAATAAACTAGTGTTCCATTCATTGAAAGTCTATACTCGACTCCATTATTTTCAACAGGAGCTTCTCTACTATGAATTTAAAACCAATTTTTGTTCTTGTCATTATAATTTCTCTTATTTTACAGCTGCGCAACTGCGAGTACGGTGCCGAACATCAGGATGTCGACCCCAAATACCAAAAAGCTCATCTCGTCGCGATCAGCGCCCAG
>JADFVC010000353.1 GCA_015222355.1 Chloroflexota bacterium
AGCTCCGGATAAAAGCTCGGGACCAACACGGTGGGATCATCAGCAAACATCAGGCCAAACCGATGGATGTTGCGTCCTTCTGAGAGAAAGTCCAATTCTCGATGTATAGAGCGATTGAACTCCTCAACGACAGCTACAGGATCGGAGACCACCGTATTGAGAGAATGACGTTTAAGAACTTTAGCCAAGTCTGAAAGGATTTCTAAGTCCACATCGATAACATCTTGAATATCGGGACGCTGAATCTTTATGACAACCCGTCTGCCGTCGTGAAGTGTGGCTCGATGTACCTGGGCAATTGAGGCGGCTGCCTTTGGTTGCTCATCAATGTGCGAGAAGGCTGTTTCGAGTTCCTGTTTCAATTCCTCTTTGATAATATTTCGTACTTTCTCATAGGAAAAGGGGCTGACTTCATCCTGTAGTTTCTGCAACTCTGTAGCTACATCCGGCGGAACGAGGTCTGGACGCATGCTGAGGACCTGAGCCAATTTTACGAATGTCGGACCGAGTTCTTCGGCTGCATACCGCAACCGTTCTGCTCTCGACATTGAGGAATCAATATGTTTACCAAACAGGGGAACAATCTTGTCGCCGAAGCGTCCGATAAGATCCCTGCGCGCAACATCCACTACATCGCCAAATCCATACTTCAAGAGAATGCCAAGGATTTGCCTGTAGCGGTGCATATGTCGCCAGCCGCGCCCGATTCTAAGAGACATTACGACCTCCCTTTCTTCATCAATGTGGCAAGCTGGCGTTCTGTTTCAGCATATCCTTCAGCAATCGCCTCGCTGGCTCTGTTGAACTCAAGAAACTTGATGTGTGATAAGTTGGGCTGAATCAAGAGATCAGGTGGATCGGTCTTAAGCCTTGTGGCAGAAATTTGTGCTTCCATGATATTGATAGAGGAGGTCAATACATCAAAAATACCCGGCAGTGGTTCTACATCCGAATCATGCCTTGTCCAGGACAGGGCAGAAAAGTCAATTGCAGCAAGTCTCTTATTCAAGGCTTCCAATATCCTATTCTTCTTTCCACTAATCTGCTGATCTTCTTTCTCCGAATGTGCGCCGCCAAATTCATGGACGGTGTCTTGTACCGATTCGCTCCCACCAACAATGCCATGGCTTAGGTCAACGGCTATGACGAAATCGGCCCCCATCTCTCTTGCAACGCTCACCGGAACCGGATTGACCAACCCGCCATCCACAAGAATCCTGCCGTTATTCCTGACAGGTGTGAATATACCGGGGATGGAGATGCTGGCCCTGACTGCCTCTATGATGTCTCCTTCCCTTATCACTACCTCGTCTCCCGTGTTCAAATCCGTTGACACGGCACAAAAGGGGATAGGCAACTCTTCGATGTTCATCTCCCTTAGGTGATTGCGAACGAACCCTGCAACCTTCTTGCCGTCAATAAGTCCGGACTTCGGTAAGACGACATCAAAGAGATACGCGATCTGTTTCCAGTCAAGCCGGAGAGCAACCTCTTCCAGAGCGTTTATATTGCCCGCCGCAAAAACTGATCCTACCACTGAGCCGATACTGGTACCGGCAATATAGTCTATGTCGATACCGGCTTCAGCCAGGGCTTGAATCACTCCTATATGCGCCCACCCTCGAGCAGATCCACTACCCAGGGCTAAACCCACCGGTTGATTGAAATTTATCTTTTTCATAAGTCTATCTCATAAATTCTGTACTTTTTGTAAATAGTACTCCCCAAAGAGGTGTCAAAGCTGTTGATTTCATAATTATCCTCGAGATTCCAAGACAGTTCGCACCAATGGTAGCCGAGTCGTTGTGCGGCTTTTTCTGACTCGTAGTAGAGAACAGCGTGTAATCCTGCCTTGCGATACTCCTTTAATACTCCAAATATCAATGCTCGCAAGCCTGTAATCTTGCTGCGATAATAGGCAAATTTCGCAAGACCTATGAGACCAAGGGAACCATTAAGATGTTTCAGTACCTCGTTGTAGTCCGGAATAGTAACACTTACTGCTACTGGTTTTCCCTCAACCTCCGCAAAAAGAACGAGGTCTGGAACAGCCAGGGGTTTGAGCATCTTAGCAGTTTGATCCATCTCAGCATCAGTCATGGGAACGAAACCCCAGTTATTTTCCCAGGCAGCGTTGTAAATCCGCTTGATATGCTCCATATCACGATCGAAATGTTTCATTTCAAAGGGACGGATAACTACCTTGGTGCGTTGCCGCACAAGCCTGACCAGTTTTTCAAAGCGCTCAGGTATTCCGGCTGAATTAGTCTTATGGAAGGCGTACAAATCTTTGGCCTTACCAAAACCGTACGCTTCAGCCAAAGATAAATAATAAGGAGGAGTATACGGCATCATTAGTACCGGTGGCATATCGAATCCCTCCAGCAGGAAAGCACACTCGGCATTCATTGAAGGATTTACCGGTCCTCTCAAGCGTTCCATCCCTCGATCTCTACTCAAAGCCACTGCAGAGTCAAATAATTTACCTGAAACCTGATTATCATTGATAGATTCAAAGAAACCAAAAAACGCGGTTTTTTCTTCATGAAACCGGTTATGGTTTTCATCTATGATGCATGCAATTCTTCCCACTGTCCGACCAGTATCCTTACATAAAAAACGCTCAATTTCCGCATGCTGAAGAAAGGGGTTGTATTTGCGGTGAAAGACCTTTTCCAGTTCCTTGCGTAATGGGGGTATCCAGTTGGGGTCGTTTTTGTAGAGATGAAAAGGCAATTCAATAAAATCCTCGGCTTCTCTTTTTGTTTTTACCGGAACCATCTCCAGCACAGATTGATGCTTTACATTCATACTGCTTCTCACCTCGATACTCCTCGATCTCGGATAGTCTTCAGACAACAGGCAACTTCCGGCCCGCCCAAAAATGGCTGTCAGAGTATTATCACTCCTATATGCGCCCAACCTCGAGCAGATCCGCTGCCCAAGGCAAGGCCTATCTTCCCTGGATTCCATCGATTATGCTTTAATGAGACCATAGTCTTCCTCTACCCAATCATTCCTGTGGTTTCTTTATTACCATGCAGTCAATGTTGAAAACAAACAGCGATATGCCTTCATATTCCGCGTCTTCGTTGAACTTTGTGACTGTTTCGCAGAGTCCGGGGACCCGATCATCCTCAATGGGGAACTGTACCGCGCCGTTATGTCCGGGCCAGACCTGCGTTCCCATCCGCGGTCGATACCCGGCCGACTGCCCCTTGATTTCATCCCACTGGACATAATTCTCAATATTTCCGGCCTTGAGTACTTCTATGATCTCTTTGGTCTTACCTTCAAAAAACGACATAAATGCCATCTTCATGATTGTTCTCCTTCAATATGATTTTTCCGTCCTTCGAAGATGGAGTAGATCACTGGAACGAGCACCAGCGTCACGACCGTTGAAACCAACATCCCGCCGATAACCGTAATTCCCAACGGCCCCCACATCTCGGAGCCTTCATTTTGGCTCAGCGCCATCGGGAGCATTCCAAGCATCGTTGTAAGCGCCGTCATGAGCACTGGCCGCAATCGGTGTTTGCCACCCAGTGAGACCGCCTGAATCAGTTTGAGTCCGCGCTTGCGTAGGATGTTGGTGTAGTCGATCAGAACAATCGCGTTCTTGACGACAATGCCAACAAGAATAATGACGCCCATAAAAGACATAATATTCAAAGTCGTCTGAGTAATGAAGAATGCCCAGATCACTCCAACA
>JADFVC010000354.1 GCA_015222355.1 Chloroflexota bacterium
AGGAATCAATTACTATTTAATTCTGTTTCTGATTGCTTTCGGTGAATCCTTACCGATGGTCGGCCTGTTGCTTCCAGGCAGTACCCTCATCGTTCTGGCAGGATTTCTGATTATCCACGGTAAGGGCCTGATTCTCCCCGTTATCGTCATGACAACCAGCGGCGGACTCCTCGGCGACCTGCTCAGTTTCTGGCTTGGGGACCATTTTGGCAGCCGCATGTTAAAAATGCGGAGTTTTCAGAAACATCATAAGCTGGTTGGCCAATCGGAACGGTTTTTCCTGGCACACGGCGGGAAGAGCATATTCTTCGCCCGCTTTCTCGGCCCCATCCGTGGCATTACCCCTTTTATTGCCGGCCTGTCACGAATGAAGGGACGTCCATTCTGCGGCTATGCACTCGTCAGCGCCATCCTCTGGGGGATTGCCTATCCAGGCATCGGTTTTTTGGGAGGAGCCAGCTGGCAGCAGGCACAGAGCATGGGTACCCGGTTTGTGTTGCTGATTTTACTGGCCCTGCTGGTGACAATTCTGCATTATTGGCTGCGTCGTAAACTGATCATGTCAACCGGAGAGAAAAACCATGGAAATTGAAATCACGCCTGTCGAAGCACGCATCATCGGCGCTTTTATCGAAAAAGAACTCACCACTCCCGACTACTATCCATTGAGCAGTAACGCTCTGACAAATGCCTGCAACCAGAAATCAAACCGTAACCCGGTCATGCAATTAACGGAAGATGAGGTCAATGAGGCGGTTGAACAACTCCGCCGCAAAGGGCTGGCAATGCAGTCACAGGATGCCGGCAGTCGCGTTAAAAAATACCGTCACACCCTACGAGAACGCCTTTATCTCGAAGATCATGAACTGGCAATCCTGGCCGAACTGCTGCTGAGAGGGGCCCAGACTCCAGGAGAACTTCGCTCACGGGCTGATCGCATGGCCAGTTTCAGTGATCTGACAAAAGTGGACCAAGCGGTACAGGAGTTGATGGATCAAGAGCCACCGATGGTCGTTAAGCTGGACCGACAACCGGGGCGAAAAGAACATCGTTACGCTCATCTTCTGAGCGGCCCGATAACCGAAGAGGCCACAAGCGATCAGAAAACAACACAACAGAACACACCAATCTCTGCCCTGGAAAATGAACTGGCTGAGTTACGCGCCGAAGTGGCTGCTTTAAAATTGGATTTTGCGGAATTCAGAAAACAGTTTGATTAATCGGTTCAACCTGCTGCGACGAAAAGAGGCCGCCCCGGAAACGGAGCGGCCTCTTTTATGTTGTCTGCCGGGGGACAGAATTCTCTGCTCCCCGGCAGGAAGGTGTAACGGTTTACTTACTATACCCTTCCATCTCATCAAACTGCAGATACTGATAGATGGAATCAGCTTTCGGAGCGACCCTCTCTTTGTAGACAGCCAGATACTCCGCCGGGGTCGGCAGTTTGCCGAGGGTGCTGGTCACAGCGCCCAGCTCTGCCGAGCCGAGATAGACTTGAGCACCGTTACCGATCCGGTCATCAAAGTTACGGGTACTGGTGGAGAACATGTTGACTCCATCAGGAACGCGAGCCTGGTTACCCATGCAGAGAGAACAACCGGCAATTTCCACGCGAGCGCCCATGGCACTGAAAACAGAGAAAACTGCCTCTTCCTTCAGCTTCTTTTGGTCCATACGGGTCGGCGGGCAGACCCAGGTACGCACGTTCGGGTTGAACTTCTCACCGCGCCAGATTTCAGCAGCAGCCCGGAAGTGACCGATGTTGGTCATACAGGAACCGAGGAAGACATCCTGAATCGGGGTACCGGCGATGTCTGAGAGGAGCTTGACATCATCAGGATCGTTCGGGCAGGCGAGAATCGGCTCGGTGATTTCGGCCAGGTCAATCTCGATCACCGCAGCATACTCGGCATTGGCATCAGCCCGAATCAGCTTGGGATCCTTGAGCCATTCGTTGACAGCATCAATCCGGCCTTGCAGAGTCTGTGCATCCTGATAGCCGTCCTCGATCATCTTTTTCATCAGCGCAACATTGGAGCGCAGGTAGGTGCAGACACTCTCTTCAGAAAGCTGGATACAACCGGCAGCAGCAGAACGCTCTGCGGCAGCGTCGGTCAGTTCGAAAGCCTGCTCAACGGACAGGTTCGGCAGACCTTCCATCTCCAGAATACGACCGTTGAAGATGTTGACCTTGTTCTTTTTCGGCACGGTCATCAGACCCTGCTTGATTGCCCAGAGAGGAATGGCATTGACGGCATCGCGCAGAGTGATCCCTTCGCTGAGCTCCCCCGAGAAGCGAACCAGAACCGATTCCGGCATATCCAGGGGCATGAATCCGAGGGCACCGGCAAAAGCGATCAGCCCGGAACCGGCCGGGAAGCTGATACCGATCGGGAAACGGGTGTGCGAATCACCACCGGTACCGACCGTATCGGGAACCAGCAGACGGTTCAACCAG
>JADFVC010000004.1 GCA_015222355.1 Chloroflexota bacterium
TAGAGCTGTGCCGGGGCCTTGATCTGGTCTTTGCGGGAGACGATCCCCTCGAACAGGCGCACCAGGTAATCGAAATCGCGTTTAAGCTCCTCTTTTTCCTTGCCGATCCCTGCGGTGCGGACGATATAACCCATCCGTTCCGGAAGATCGAGTTCAGCCATGGTTTTTTTCAGTTTTTTCCGGTTGGCATCATCACTGATTTTGCGTGAGACGCCTTTGGTCGTGCTGTCAGGCATCAGCACCATGTAACGTCCGGGGATCGACAGCAGGGTGGTCAGAGCAGCCCCCTTGCTGCCTCTTTCCTCTTTGACAATTTGTATGAGGATTTCCTGGCCGCGATGCAGGATGTCGTTGTTTCGCGGTCGGCCTTTATTTTCATCTTTGGAGGGATAAAGATTGGGGTGGATTTCGCTAATCTGCAGGAAGCCGAGCTTCTCGGCACCGTAATCAACAAAAGCGGCTTGCAGCCCGGTTTCGACCCGAATCACGACCGCTTTGTAAATGTTTCCTTTGGCCTGTTCCTGCCCGGCGATCTCGATATCGAGTTCGCTCAATATCCCGTCAACAACGATCGCCACCCGGTTTTCCTCCGGATGGGAGGCGTTGATCAACATCTTCTTACTCATTTTTTTGTAAACCTTTCTGGCCGCCAGTCACGGCGGGCATGCCGGATTTCGACAGTGTAGACCTCACCGCTAGCTGCGGGGTCTGCTGAAGGGCCATCCGGTTTTTGATTGAGGATACGGTCAAATCCCCCAGGAGCGACCGTATCAAACTTGTCTGTCTATGCTTTGCCGATCTCAACGCCGGAAGCGGCGGAAATTCGGGAAAACTCATCGATAGCCGTTAATCATAGCAGATAAAGCTTGTCTGTGACATCGAATTAAACGGGCAGCTGATTTTTGACGGTTTCTTGACAATTGGCCGACCTGAAAAAAATTCACCATCTGTTACAATTATCAAAGATGCTTTTTGCGTCCACATCCACAGATCCGGGCAGAAAGGGAGCAGTATGACAAATAAAGATTTCTGGAGTCCGCAACAGGAAGCAAAACTTCTCGCGTGGCATAAAATTCAGCAGGTTGCCGATCAACAGAAACCGGGCCCCTGCATCACCATTTCCCGTGAATTCGGCTGTCAGGCTTATCCTGTAGCAGAGGCACTGGCCAAGCGGCTTAATGCCCGCACGGCAGGGGATCCCTGGGCGGTCATTGGCAAGGAAATATTGGATGAGGTTGCCAAACTGTCTGGATACACGGTTGAACAGATTGAAAAATCTCAGGACACGCCATCTTCTTTAAAGGCGATCTTTTCCATGTTTCTGGATAAGAGTCTTGCCGAAGAGACCAAGATTTTTTCGCACCTGCGTGACGTGATCATCGGGTTTGCCAAACGGGGGAACTGCATTCTGGTCGGGCGCGGGGCTGTTCTGGTTTCGCAGGAACTTGCCAACTGCATTCATTTGCGGCTGGTGGCCCCATACGAATTCAGAGTGCAGAAGATCATGAGCAGCCGTGGTCTGAACCAGGCTGATGCCGAGAAGTTTATTTCCCTGCATCAGCAGCAACGAGATGATTTCGTCAAACGATTTGCCGACTGTGCCCTTGATGATCCGCTTTTCTATCATCTTTTGATCAATAGCAGTCGCTTGGATGTTGCAGGCATTGCCGAGTTGGTCGAGGACTATATGTTGAAATACTGTCGTTGATTTTTTGCACAACCCTGTGATGAGTCTACGGCCGTTCTCGATACGGCCGTTTCTTTTGGATAAAAGATGGTCAAAGCATTGGATATTCAGGCGTTGAAAAAGCAGAACGGACCGAAAGGAAGAGATTTGGCGATTTTTTCTTTCAGTTGCGTGCCAGTCAACGGGCGGCTGAAATAAAATCCCTGCACTTCATCACACCTCTTGTCGCGCAAAAAATCGACCTCAGCTTTTTTTTCGACCCCTTCGGCGACCACCCGAAGGCCGATAATATAGGCCATTACGATAATCGCCTCAGTGATGGTTGCACCATCAGAATGGGTGGTAATCCCCTGGATGAACGTTTTGTCAACCTTCAGTCGGTCGATCGGAAAATTACGCAAATAGCTCAACGAGCTGTAGCCAGTACCAAAATCGTCAATTGCGAGTTGTATTCCGAGATCTTTCAGCTCGTGCAGGGTCTTCTGGGCATTCTCGACGTTTTCCATGAGGATGCTTTCGGTGATTTCCAGTTCGAGAGAATGGGCTGGAAGTCCTGTTGATTTAAGAATCTCGTGAACCGAGTCAACCAGCCCCTGGTCCTGAAATTGTTTTGTCGAGAGATTGATGGCAATTCGTAATGGGAAGCCGCATAATTTTTGGAATTCAACGGCCTGTCGACAGGCAGTTTCCAGAACCCAACGGCCGATCGGCAGGATTAACCCGGTCTCTTCGGCCAGCGGGATAAACTGGGTCGGCGAGATTATTCCAAAATTGGGATGTTCCCAGCGTATCAGGGCTTCAATGCCGGTCATCTGTCCATGAGCCAGATCAATTTGTGGTTGATACTCTAAATAAAATTGTTTCTGTTCCAGGGCTTTGCGCAAATCGTTTGCCAGCAGTAAGCGCTCCAGGGACAGGGCATTCATTTCAGATGAATAAAAGCGATAGGTGTTACGACCTGTGTCCTTCGCCTGGTACATAGCGGTGTCGGCATTTTTCAGCAGGGTGTCGGGGTCGTCCCCATCTTCCGGGAATAGAGCAATCCCGAGACTGGCGGAGATAAAGACCTCTGTCCCTTCAAGAATTGTCGGTTGCTCCAGCTCTTCAAGAACTTTGCAGGCAATGAGGGCGGCCGCTTCGCGATCCCGCATCTCATCAATCAGCAGGATGAATTCGTCCCCACCCAGTCGGGCGACAGTATCGCAATTTCTCAGCAGCTTTTCCAGACGGCCGGCAATGACTTGTAAAAGTTGATCACCCTTGTCATGCCCGAAGGTGTCATTGATTTGTTTGAAGCGATCGAGGTCAAGAAAGAACAGGGCGATGCGACCAGTGTTACGTTTGGCACGGGCGACCATCTGGCCAAGTCGGTCACGCAAAAGAACTCGATTCGGAAGCCCGGTCAAGCTGTCAAAATAGGCCAGCCGTTCAA
>JADFVC010000355.1 GCA_015222355.1 Chloroflexota bacterium
AGTGTAAAGAAATCCCGCTGAACTGGCAATGCGCAAGAATAAAAAATAGTTTATTAAGGAAAAAAAGATAATAATTAGCTGTTAATAATAGAAAAAAAACGTTATTTTGCTAAACTCCACGGAATAAATAAAAACGTTACTTTGTCCGCATAAGGGGGGAACCGAATGTCCGGTAAATTTCAGAAAATCAATTTTGAGCTCGATAAATTACCGACCATGCCGACTGTGGCGACGCAGATGCTTGAGTTGATCAGCTCCGAGGAGATGAGCGCTGGAGGTTGTTCGGTGAATTTAGTTTTTTGCATGAGGGCGTACAGATGAGTGAATACGCAGAGTTGTTTCGCGCCATTTACCCAGGTGCGGGGTGGCATGCCTGCCCCGGCTGCGGCACTCTGGTCGATATGGATCTGAACCCGCTGCCTGCGGGGAGAGGTTAGTGGATGTTCAGCGGTTTTAAACACAGATTGATTCCCTCCCCCCTGCTGCTGTTCAGCGTGGTGATTGCTGTGATCGCGGGGTTCTTCTGGACGCCACCTGCGGTCGCGGTGGAAGCGGAGCTGTTACGTCAGCTCCTCCGCCATGACGATGTTGTTTTATGGGGGAGTGTCGGAACAGTGGTGGTCCTGCTCGGATTTGGCCTCTTTCTGGTCTGGAATCGGGGACTGCACGCCGAGGTGAAGCGGTGTAAGGTGACCGAACGGGCGCTGTTCGATTCCGTTCTGCAGTACCGGCACCTGATCCAGTCCGTTCCCCACGGTATTGTTGAGATTGGCCGGGCCGGAGAAATCCTCTTTAATAACGAACCGTTTTGTCAACTGATCGGTGCGCAGGAAAAGAATCTGCAGGGTCACAGTTTCGCCGAATTTGTGGCGGATAAGGAGCAGCTGGCGGCCCTGCTGCCGCAACTGACGGCCGCAGAGGTTGTGCCGGGCCATTTCACCCAACAGCTTGAATTGCGTTCGCGGCAGGGGCAGAGCGTCGCGGTGCAGATTGATTTCGACCGCAGCCGGTCAGCGCTTGACGTACAGTCCGCCATCATCATTATCACCGACCTCACCCGCAGCCTGACGGCGGAAAAAGCCCGGGACAAAAATGCCGAGCTGGCGCGGGAGTTAAGGAACCGGATTGACGAGGTTGAAGAACTGAACCGGGTGACGCTGTATCTTGCGGAAGATTTGCGCAGCAGCAACGCTGAACTGCAGCAAAAGACCGTGGATCTGAGTGAGGCGAACCGGGATCTGGAGTCGTTTTCCTACTCGGTTTCCCACGATTTGCGGGCACCGCTGCGCCATATCATGGGTTTTGCCGAGATTTTATCGGATGCTGCCGCCGCGGAACTTTCCGCAGACAATCGTCGTTATCTGGATAAGATCAAAAAATCTGCCGGCAATATGAGTCGCCTGATCAACGATCTGTTGACTTTTTCGCGGGCCGGGCGCACAGAACTCACCTTTAGTGAGGTTGATACCGACCCACTCGTCAAGGAAGAGATCGAGAACTTTGCTTCCGAAACCGCCGGACGTCAGATTGACTGGCAGGTTGGGAACCTTCCGGTGGTCACGGCTGATCTGGGGACTTTGCGGCAGGTGTTCAACAACCTGCTGGAGAATGCGGTCAAGTACAGTTCGACCCGCGAACAGGCGGTTATCAAGGTTGAGGCTGAACAAACCGGCGATGAGTGGATCTTTGCCGTGCATGATAACGGAGCCGGTTTCGATCCGGAACTTGCCGATAAGCTGTTTAAAGTTTTCAGTCGCTTGCATCGTCAGGATCAGTTTGACGGGACCGGGGTCGGTTTGGCCATCGTGCGACGCATTCTCCAACGGCACGGTGGGCGAATCTGGGCACAAGGGGCTGTTGATCAGGGCGCCGGCTTTTATTTTTCACTGCCGGTTGTGAAGAGGGATCAGTCTTGATGAACAATGGGAGACCTCCGCAAGCGCAGATTCGTTTCAGTATATTGAGTCGGTGGTTATTTATGCGAATGTAGGGGCGAATCTTGTATTCGCCCGAATCCTGACTGCTGTAGATTATCGTCCTTTCCCCCTCCCCTAGAATGGCGGGGTGTTGATGAGCGCGACTAAACAGAGGAGATGCCTTGATTCCACCTGAACTGCATATCCTGCATATTGAGGACAGTGACCTGGATGCCGAACTGGTGCGTTTTACCCTCGAAAACGGCGGTATCCCCTGTGAAATCCGCTGGGTCGATAACTTTCCCGCCTTCGTGGAAGAGCTGGAAACTAACCGCTATGACCTGATTCTGGCCGATTTCTCCTTGCCTGATTGCGACGGTTACAAGACCCTCGCGGTGGTCCGGGAAAAAGCCCCGCAAACCCCCTTTGTGCTGGTGACCGGGGCCATCGGGGAAGAACTGGCCATCGACTCCATCAAGGCTGGAGTGACCGATTATGTCCTGAAAAGCAACTTGGTTCGCCTGAAAACGGCCGTTCCCCGGGCGATTGAAGAAGCCAGGGCCAGGTTGGGAAAAACGCCAGGCCCTGGCCGATCTGCAACTGAGCGAAGAGCGTTTTGATCTGGCGGTGAAAGGCTCCGGTGCCGGGCTCTGGGACTGGGCGGATGTCAATGAGGAGCAGATGTGGTGGTCGCCCCGGATCTATGAGCTTTTTTGTCTGGATGATGGTGAACTGCCGCCGACCCGCAGCCAGTTTTATGCCTTGCTCCATCCCGATGCTGCCGGCTGCCAACGGGCAGCTGTTTTCCCAGCATCGGGACCTGTTGGAGGTGCTCAAGGCGGCCGACCGGGCCAAATTGCTGATGCGGCAGATTCTGACCTTCAGCCGTCAGAATGGGCGGGAAAAGTGCCCGGTTCAGGTCGGCCTGATCGTCAAGGAAGCGTTGAAGCTGCTCCGGGCCTCCCTGCCGTCCACGATTGAGATTGAGCAATCGATTGCCCCGATCGATGAGGTGGTCCTGGGTGACGCGACCCAGATCCACCAGGTGATGATGAATCTCTGTACCAATGCCTACCATGCTATGCCGCAGGGTGGAGTGCTGCGGGTCTCTTTGCAGAAAACCGATCTTGCTGCAGAAAATTCCTGGCAGTTGCCGGCTGGGCCGTATCTGAAGCTGCAGGTCTGTGATACCGGGACCGGTATCGAACCGGCCATTCTTGAGCGGATTTTTGACCCTTATTTTACCACCAAGGATGCCGATAGCGGAACCGGGCTCGGTCTCTCCATGGTCCGGGGAATCATTGATGGTTTGCAGGGAAAGATCTCTGTTGCCAGCCGTTTGGGTGAGGGCACGACTTTTACCCTCCTGCTGCCTTGCCGGCAGTTTGTCGAGGAAGAGATTGAGGACGTCATGGAAGTGTCCGAGGTGCGGGGGAATGAGCATATCCTGCTGGTTGACGACGAGGTGAGTCTGGCCAACCTTGGCAAGGAGTACCTTGAAGATTTCGGCTACCGGGTGACGAGCCAGACCAGCAGCCTCGCAGCATTGCAG
>JADFVC010000356.1 GCA_015222355.1 Chloroflexota bacterium
GATAGGGGTGAGTATTGAAATACCCCAGGTATTCCCGGCCGATTGTGACGAGCTGATTGCGCCGATAAAGCTTTTTCAACGCCGGCAGCAGGGCATAAAAGAAGCCGAGCCCCTGCAAACGCTCAAAATTCCAGCTCCCCTGCAACAGCAGCAGACGAAACCAAACATGAATACGCGTTTTTCTCGTCAGTGCCATGAGTTACACCAGCCACATCAGCAAAAATGCCATACCAAAAGAAGCACAGAAGAGAGTCAGCGCACGGCTGACATTGATTGTCCCCAGAATCACGGCCACCCCAACCAAGGGCAGTGCCAGCTGCAACAAACGACTGGAATCGAGCAAGGGTTCGTGGACCAGCGGCCAGAGTACCGGAATCAGGGAAAAACCACCGATCAAGATAACGACATAGGTTCCGACAGCCGCCAGGGAAAAGCTGAGCAAACCCCGCAAATGCTGCATTTCGGCGAAAAAAATATTTTTCTTTTCCAGGCAGCTTTCAGCCCGCCTCAACAAACAAACATTGTACTGGCGCGCAAAACGATCAAAATACTGCCCGACCTTACCAAGCGGAATCGCCACCAGGAGACAAAGCAAGAGGAGTTCACCCCCCTGAGCAGCAAAAACCCTGCTGAGATTGATTGCCAGAACACTGCTGGCGATGGCGACCTGAGTATCATCCGGAGGAACTGCCGCCCCGACCGGAAGACGCGCCAGCCAAAGAAGCTCAACCATCATTCCGATCTGTAACCCGATCATCGGTTCACCAAGTATCCAAGCCACCAGAGGCGCCGCAACAATCGGCCTGGAGATCATCACCTGAAGAATCGCCGTACGATCCAAACCGCAAATAAGGGCGATCAGTGCGCCTAAGAGCAGATCAGAAAGATTCAATCCTGCTTCCTCCGATGCGGAATCAGCTTTTTCCACGAACGCTCGAAATCGACAGGAATACAGCGAGCGGTAATTGTCACACCAGCCTCGTCCAGCTCCGTTAAATGGTCAAGATCACTCGGATCGAGAAAGATCGTGCAACTCAGGCGCGCCTTCCCGGCCGCGGCATGCAGGTTCCCCAAGTTCAACTGCTGATAAACCAAGCCGCAACGATAGGCCCGCAGAGCATCCCGTGTGGTGCCGAACAGCAGCAGGATTTTACAGTGATCCAGTTCCCCGGAATCGAAAAGTGCCGCGACCTCCTCTACGGTACCGATTTCCACCCGCATCCGGCTGGGAACCGAGGATTTCATCATCATTCTTTTCAGTGGTGTCCCGGCGACATTATCATTGGCGACCACAATACAATCAGCGTGCACATATGGAACCCAGGTCTCCAAAACCTGACCATGGATCAAACGATTATCAATGCGGGTCAGAACAAGACTCATCAAACCCTCCAGAGGGACTTGAAGGAAGGCACTTCAGCCGACCCCCTTGAGCATTTCCGCGGGACGCATAATGGCGTTTTTCGCGTATTCCTCAAGCAGCACAGCCAGCCCCTCCAAATTCTCGCCATGCCTGGCACTCACCGATTTAAGCAGCATCGGCAAACTTACCCCGGTCAAGATTTCAACCTTTTGACTCTGCAGGAATTCCGCACAGATATTGGTCGGAGTTCCCCCGAACATGTCGGTCAGAATGATCACCCCATCCCCGTCACTGCCGACGGTCCCCAGCACCTGCCGTAATTCTTCCTGGGCCGCGTCAACCGACACCTCTCGATCAATACCGACCGCAGCAAGCAAAGGAGCCGGGCCGATAATCATTTCTGCAGTAGCGATCAGTTCCTGAGCCAGTCTGGAATGTGTCACGACGACGACACCGATCATCCGTTATCCTTTAGTGACGTCACGATGGTTGACCCGCAGACTCACCTGAGAATCGGGGAAACTCCCCGCGAGGTCTTCGACAATCGATACGCTTCGGTGCCGGCCGCCGGTACAACCGATCGCAATCGTCAAATAGCTTTTCCCTTCCTCCCGATAATGCGGCAACAAAAAAGTGAGCATGCGATCCAGATGTTTTCTAAAATCCAAACAGCTCGGCTGCATGAGGACATATTCTCGCAGCTTGGTCTCCAAACCGGTCAAGGGTCGTAATTCGTCAATATAGTGCGGATTTGGCAGGAAACGCACATCAAACACCAGATCTGCAGCAGGCGGTAGCCCGTATCGATAGCCGAAGGATTCCAGGTTGACAATCAGCAGAGAACCTTTCTCCTCACCAAGATAATTCAGCAGGTGCTCCCGCAACTGGCGTGAATTCAGGTTACTGCTGTCAATAATTCGGGTTGCTTCATCCCGCAGGGAATGCAGCTGTTGGCGTTCCCGTTCAATGCCGGCCAGAACCGTTTCCTCGGCGGCCAGCGGATGGGCGCGACGGGTTTCCGAATAACGGCGTTGCAGTATCGCATCAGAGGCCTCAAAAAAGAGGATTTCAAGCTCGCAGCCGGTCGTTTGCAACTGTTTCAGAGTCACACGGTAGTCCGCCAGAAAACCCCGATTACGCACATCGATAACGACGGCAACATCAGTCTGCGGATTAAGTCCATCCTGAACCCGCCGCATAAAATCCGGCAACATGACAAATGGCAGGTTATCGACAACAAAAAAACCCTGATCCTCCAACACCCGTGCCGCGGTGCTCTTACCGGAGCCGGATAAGCCGGTGATGATCAACAGGCGACGACTCATTCCAGATTGTCTCCGATAATCGTGTGAGCATGCAGACGAGCCGCTTCGGCCATCCTTTTTTCCAGTAGTTCCTGGAATTCGCGGGCACTGTGATACCCCATCTCCTTGAGTAGCTGGTTGCGGGCAGCGACCTCTACAATTGTGCTGATATTGCGTCCCGGCCCAACGGGAATCCGGATGAATGGCAGCTCAACCCCGTGTATTTCAAAGGTTTTATCTTCAAGACCAAGCCGGTCATATTCCTTGCCGTCTTCCCATCGCACAAGCTCGACCACCATATCGATTTTCTTCCGCTCGCGGATGGCGGCAACTCCGAACAGGTGCTTGATATTGAGAATCCCCAAGCCCCGTATTTCCATATGATAATGGAGCAAATCCATCCCCTCACCGAAAATAACTGAAGGCAATTTCAGCCGCACCTTGATCACATCATCAGCCACCAGACGGTAACCACGCAAGATCAGCTCAAGGGCGCACTCGCTCTTACCAACCCCACTTTCCCCCTGCAGCAGGACACCAACCCCCAGAATATCAACCAGAACACCGTGCAGTGTCGAAGTCGGCAATAACCGCTCTTCGAGAAATTTGGTAATCAGGGAGATAAAGGTGGAACTGATGTGCCTGGTCCTCAGCAGGGGGGTATGTGAGGATCTTGCCTCTTCGATCAGGTAATCGGGAGCTTGCTGATTTTTGGTGATAATCAGGCAGGCAAGGTTCAGGGAAAACAGATCCCTTAACTGTCGAACCGCTTTTTCTCGCGGCATGGTTTGGAGAAAACTCAGCTCAGTCGACCCGAGAACCTGGATCCGATCCGGATGAAGACTGGTAATATATCCAGCCAGAGCCAAGCCCGGTTTCTGGATACGCGGAACACTAATAACCTTAGAAAGGCATTCGCCACCCGCCAGAAGTTCAAGATCGAGCCCGGCCTCTTTTTCGTCGAGAATTTCCTGAATAGATAATTCAGCCATTGGCACAGGTCAGGTTGGTACAGGATTGCACCCTGTAGAATGAAAATCTGCAACCCGGTTTGCGGTAGCAACCAGGCGGCAGGGGAAAATCTGTGCGTTCTACCCATCAGGCTTGGTCCTCTGCACCAAGGATCACCTGGTAAATGGCACTCTGATCTGCTGCCTCAAGCAATTTCTGGCGAACTGCAGAATCTTTCAGCAACTTGGAAATCCGGGCCAGCGTTTTCAAATGGACACCGACCGACTCTTCCGGCGCAATCAGCAAAAAGAACAGGTGGGCTGACTGCCCGTCCATCGACTCAAAATCAACTCCCGAACGACTACGCCCGAAAGCCAGCATGAGCTCAGGAATACCTCCAAGCTTGCCATGGGGGATCGCCACGC
>JADFVC010000357.1 GCA_015222355.1 Chloroflexota bacterium
GCTGGAACCCTTTGTTGCGAGCAAGTTTTTCGATTTTATCCAGAACAATCTGCTCCTCTGCCGTCGGCTGTGGGCGCCAACCGGGGATCATTACCAGATCGCCATTCTGCTTCAGCTCACCGGCATTCACCAACCGCTGCAACAATACCTCGAACCCTTTCGGTGCCAACTTGTCAGAGATCCGTGACTGCAAAGTTGCCCGGGGCATGCCGTGCTGCAAATGGTTCTTCTGCAGGTAGTCAACAACGATCTGCGGGAGTTGCAGCTGCCAGCTGCGTAATTTATCAGTCAACAGCCACTGATCGGCCAAAACCTCAGCTTGTCCCATTTCGGCCAACTTTTCCAACCCTTGCCGAAGCTCTTCCCGTCCGGTTCCCGTCACTTTTTCCAGATCACGAAGTCTGCCAACCTCCAGTTCCGCTAATTTCTGCAACCAGAAGCCGAGGCTTCCTGATGAAAGATCATGCAAACGCTTGATGACCTCGGGACGAAAACGGCGATGTTTCTGCGGCTCACTGTCGATCACCACACCACCACCGATAGTGATCATCGGTGAGTAGGAACGCACGATAAAGCGATCGCCGCGATGGGCCAAAAGCGGCTGATCAAAGGTCAACTGGACAAAGGCCTCTTCTCCGGGAGCCAATTCGTCACGATCCAGCAACACTGCTCGCGCAACCGTGCGTGCCGTCCCCAAATGAAAATGCAACTGATCGCGGAACTTCACCGGGCGCGGGGATTCATTCAATAATTTCAAGCGCACATCGATACGTTCACTGGCCCGAAACAACCCGGGGGTCCCGACGACGGAACCGTGTGGAACCTGTTCTCGCGCCACGCCGGACAGGTTCAGAGCAACCCGCTGTCCGGCACGGGCCTCAGCAGCGGGTTGCCCATGAACCTGCACTTCACGCACACGGGCCGAAATCCCCGCTGGCAAAAGCTCTAAACTGTCGCCGGGTTTGACCCGACCACTGTTGAGAGTTCCGGTAATCACGGTTCCGAAACCGCTGATACTGAAACAGCGGTCAACCGGCAGCCGCACCGCCCCGGTGATCTCGCGTGGCGGAACCCGCTGCAACTGTTCGCGGATGACATCCATCAGCTCATCCAGCCCAGCCCCGGTCAAAGCCGACACCCGGCAGCAGGGTGCCTTATCCAGAAAAGTTCCGGAAACCTGCTCGCGGACCTCCTCCTCAACAATATCCAGCCAATCAGGCTCGACCAGATCAACTTTGGACAGCACCAGAATCCCCCGACGGACCTGAAGCAGTTGCATAATCTGCAGATGCTCACGGGTCTGCGGCATCACCCCTTCATTCGCATCAACCACCAATAAAACGAGATCAATCCCGGCGATACCGCTCAGCATCTGAGGAATAAATTTTTCATGGCCCGGAACATCGACCACCCCGGCAACCTGTCCCTGCCCAAGATCCAGTCGGGCAAAACCGAGCTCAATGGAGATACCGCGTTTTTGCTCTTCTGCGAGCCGATCTGTCTCGGTTCCGGTCAATGCGCGGATCAGCGCGGTTTTGCCGTGATCGACATGCCCGGCCGTACCAATAATGAAATGCCCTTGCTGTCCCAAAATCAGACCTCGCCGCGAATTCCTGCCATGAGGATTTGCCCTAACAGCCCCTCTTCATCTTCTGTGACTGCCCGTAAATTGATCATCAAACAATCATTCTGCACACGCGGGATGACCGCCGGGAAGAAACTGCGCAAGCGCCGTGCCAGGCGATCAACCGACTCACCCGATGGGCGGATCTGCAAGGCCCAATCCGGAAGCTCAACCAGCGGCATGGAACCACCACCGACGCGGGCAAAATCTTTTACCAACGTCAGTTCAACCGGTAAATTCTCAGCAGCAAGCCGTTCCAGCAACTGCTGACAACGCTGCTTTTGTGCCTCCGGCTCAATGGCAAACATCCGCATAATCGGCAACTTCTGCAACAGCTGATCCGGTTGCAGGTAGAGCCGCAGAGTCGACTCCAGGGCTGCCAGGGTCAGTTTATCGATCCGCAAGGCACGAGCCAGCGGGTGCCGGGCGATTTTCTTCACAAACTCCGCACCCCCAACAATCAGACCTGCCTGCGGCCCGCCAAGCAGCTTATCGCCGCTGAAGGTCACCACATCCACCCCGGCTTTGACTGTTTCCGCAACGGTCGGCTCATAAGGCAACCCGAAAGGAGTGAGATCGCAGAGCATACCGCTGCCGAGATCTTCCATCAGGATCAACCCGTTTTCTTTGGCCAACGGCAGCAGTTCCGTCGCCGCCACATCACTGGTGAAACCGACGATGCGGTAGTTACTGGTGTGGACCTTGAGAAGAATCTTTGTTTGCTCGTTGATTGCTTGCTGATAATCCCGCAAATGTGTGCGATTTGAAGAACCGACCTCGCGGAGAAGAACACCACCGGCTTCCATCACCTCAGGAATACGGAAGGCGCCACCGATCTCCACCAGTTCACCACGCGAGACAATCGCTTCGAAACCTTTTCCCAGAGCAGTCAACGCCAACAACACCGCCCCGGCGTTATTATTGACCACCAGAGCCGCTTCGGCACCCGTCAACTGAGTCAACAAACGCTCAACATGGCTATGGCGTTTCCCACGCTGACCTGTGTCCAGGTCAAATTCAAGAGTCGAGTATCCTTCCGCCACAGAAGCAATCGTCTGGAGTGCTTCCGGTGCCAAGGGTGCCCGGCCGAGATTGGTGTGCAACAGGGTCCCGGTCGCGTTAATCACTTTTCGCAATGAAGGTTGCAGCAGTGGCTGGCAAAGTTTTGCTGCAGCAGTAGCGATCTGCCTCGTCTTTAGTTGCTCGGAATCTTTAGAAACCGTTCCATCCAGAAGTTTGCCACGAAATTTGGCAATAGTCTGCTGGGCCGCAGACGATAAAACGTCTTGAGGCAACTGCGTCAGCAAACGTTGCAAAGGCTCCTCTCGCAACACCCGATCAACCGCAGGTAGTGACCGCAACAACTCTTGCTGCCCACTCATATGAATTCCCCCGTCAATGAAATTAAGAGCTGTCCGGAATTTCAACACAGAAGCGTAACATGGTCACAAGAATATCGCCATATTTTCAATCAGATATCGAGGTTTTTCAGCGAGCCATTTTTCCTGTTGACACCTCAAAGCCGATTTTGCTATAAGTCGCCCATCTGAATGGGGCTGTAGCTCAGTTGGGAGAGCGTTTGACTGGCAGTCAAAAGGTCCGCGGTTCGATCCCGCGTAGCTCCACCAAACAAATCAAGGGGTTGGCTGTTAACAGCTGACCCCTTTTTGCTTTTGTGATATTCGATGGCGATCAACACCCATAGTTTCCACCTCGCACACTTCGATCCTTTGGCGCTCTACCTTGCTGTCTGCCCAAAGGGACCGGGCCTGCTCGAATCGTTGAACCCGTTGCCGAAAACCGGTCGCTATTCGATTGTCCCGCTGCGCGTTAGGGAACACTACCAGTCACATGCCGGGGTTCTCTCCTGTCACAAGGGTGGATTGACGACACGGCTTGAAGGTGATCCCCTCACCCTTCTCGCCGACATTCTCAACCGGCGATCGGTCACGGCAGCTTCGGAAACCCCTTTTCCGGGAGGTTTTTTCGGTTACTTCGCTTATGATCTGGCCAGTCAGATCGAAAACTTACCACAATCGGCACACCGGGACATCCCGCTTCCCGAGCTGGAGCTGTTCTGGGTCGATCTCACTGCCGTCTACAATCACAGCAACGGGCAGCTGACCCTTGCTTCGCTGGATCACAGCATCGATCTGTCGACACTTGAGGAAGACATCCGCCGTTCTCAACGCCCATTGGCCGAACAATTTCTTCAATGCACAGAACTGCCGCGACCGTTCATCCCGCAAAAACAATTTGAGACGATGGTCCAGCGCGGCAAAGACTATATTGCCGCGGGAGACATTTATCAGGTCAACCTCTCCTGCCGTTTTGACGGACAGCTTGAGGGAGCATCGACGGAACTTTATCGTCGCCTGCGAACCATCAACCCCTCTCCATTTGCCTGCCTGCTCAAATTTCCCGGCGTCGAAATTATTTCCAGCTCACCGGAACGGTTGGTGTCCCTGCATAACGGACTGGCGGAAACCCGTCCGATCGCCGGAACCCGGCCGCGAGGCTACACACTTCCGGAAGATCAACGGTTGGGAAAGGAACTGCTCGGCCACCCGAAAGAGCGCGCCGAGCACATCATGCTGCTCGATTTGGAGCGCAATGATTTGGGAAAAGTCTGCCAAGCGGCAACGGTTGAGGTCGATGAATTGATGGTACTGGAGCGCTATTCCCATGTCACCCACATCGTTTCCAATGTCCGCGGGCGTCTCAAAACTGACTGCGGCCCTTTCGTCCTGCTGCGTGCCACCTTCCCGGGCGGAACCATTACCGGGGCCCCGAAAAAACGTTGTATGGAAATTATCGATGAACTGGAACCGGTGGGGCGGGGCAGCTATACTGGCAGTGTCGGCTACATCAGCGCCTGTGGAAGCATGGATCTGAATATCCTGATCCGCAGCTTCCAACGGATCGGTCAAAAGTTGACCTACCAGACCGGCGCCGGCATCGTCGCCGACTCGATCCCGGAAAAAGAATGGTTCGAATGCATGAAAAAGGGCGAGGCTCTCCGGACCCTGCTGCAGGAGGCGCTGAACTGAAATGCTGGTCTGTCTGAACGGAACCTTTATTCCACATGAGGAGGCAAAACTGCCGATCAATGATGGCGGCTTCCTTTACGGCGACACGCTGTTCGAAACCCTCAAGGCTCGGGGTAAAAAAATCCTGCTGTCGGCAGAACATCTCGAC
>JADFVC010000358.1 GCA_015222355.1 Chloroflexota bacterium
ATGGCAACATAGTGGACTTGCCTGTTGTACTTTTCATAAACAGGCAGGATGCGGGGGGATGAAAAACCGTGGATGGTTGTAACCACCGGGGTAGAGACAAGACTACTGTAAGTTAATGGCAAAAAGTCAAAGTGATTGTGGATGAGATCAAACTGCTCGGCATGCTCAAAAATCTCTGAAATATGCAGGCATTCCATGACCTTGGGGTCTGCATGTCCATCTTCCTCGTAACCGGTCTTACAAGTAGCCCGAAGGGTCCCTGCTGTCCTGGAATCAGCAGTCGCAAAGAGCGTCACCTCCACCCCTTTGGCCAGCAGACCTTCCGTCAGCAGAGAAACAAGACTTTCCCATGGGCCATAATGGCGCGGCGGTGTTCTCCAAGCAATTGGAGAAAGCATTGCAATTCGCATAAATACCTCCAGTTTGCAACATCCATAATGATGATGATCTCGTAAAAAGTCGTGAGATGGCTAAGCAAAAATTTCGTCCTACAAGGCCTGGGAATCTGTCGGGCTTGACAGACTCCTGACTTTGCAAACATCTAAATAGTATACCATGTCGCCCTTCAGGAGGTGTCTGATAAATTGTCCTATTGAAAATCAAGATGGCTAAGCAAAAATTGTATCTGGTTATCCACTTTACTCAAGTTGGGCTTTGATTGGCCGGAAGCAAAACGAAACCCATAAAACTGGTTTAGCCACGGACACACACGGACAACTGCGGGACAAATGCAGAAATTATCTCACGCAGAGGCACAAAGACCACAGGAGAAAGACCGATCTGACCCCAAGTCTTATGGTTTTTTCTGACTCCACGTTCTCTGTGTCTCAAGTAAGCAGAGCGAACAGGCGTGAGACAGGTTGTAAACTTCTCTGGTTTCAGGTTTTACGTCCCGCCCCTGTTCGTGTGGGTCCGTGGCCAACATGTGCTTTCGTAATGGTATTTACCGGAGCGAAGTGGATAATCAGAAAATTGTATTCATAAAACAGCAACCTACACCAAATTAATGATTTTTAAATCCACTAAACGGAAGAGGATACTGCTGGAAATACAGGCCGTGAATTCACGTTCATCTGGAGCCTCCAGATGGACATGATGAAGTTTTCGTATGAAAACGTGCAATTGCTGTTGCAAACATGCACGCTGTGGTATACAACCGACACCTGCATGTTGCAGAAAAGCAACAATATCGCGGTTATTCAGCTCTGCGTTCGCGAAACAAGGAGGCTTAAAACACCTGTTTCATACGCAATATCAAGGAGATAACTGACAGATAAAATCTGCTGGTTTTTTGGCATTATTACTGCACAACAAGCTATCGAGTGTCGATTTGTCCAAAAAACGCCACAACTGTTTTCCTGTGGATTTATTTTTTAACACGCCGAATGGTTCGGCAATTTACTCACCTTTTTAAGGAGGTAACACACAATGAGCAGAATTCTGAAAATCATGGTCGCCCTGCTGGCGATCGCTGCAATCGCAGCACCTGTCATGGCTGAAGACCGTCTCAGCTTGTCCGGCTCCATGCAGGTCCGTGGGCACTTTTACGATTTCGACAGTGACATTGATGCCGACGACGAAAGCGCAGCCTGGAATGACCAGCGCCTGCGTATCGCCGGTAAACTGTCTGTCGCTGAAGGTGTCAGCGTTAATTTCCGCTTCGACGCGACTGAAAGCGAAGAGAACCAGTCAGGAGCGACCCCGTGGGGCAACATTGGTCAGAACACTCATCGCCGTGCTGACATCCAGTTTGACAAAGCCTACCTTCAACTTGAAAAGAACGACTACACCTTTACTGCTGGTCAACAATACTTCAGCCAGGGCCTGATCGGCACGGTTGGAGACCATGTTGGTACCGGCTTCATCCTCAAGCGTAGCCCGGTTGCGCTGTTCCACACCAAAACTGTTGATGACGACATTACCGAAACCGACGCATCTCTGACCGGTGCTCAATTCAGCTTTGGCAATGATACGATGGCCGGTAAAGTTTTCGGTATCTACGACCAAGGCACCGCAAGTGGTGACGAGCTCTACGCTCTCGGCTTCTCTTTCGATTCCGATCTTGAAGCAGTCAACGTCAAAGGCGAACTGAACTACTTCGACGGTGAAAACGCTGCTGGTGTCGACGAAAAAGGCCTGCAGCTCTACGTCGATGTTTCAGCTGAGGTCAACGAAACCGTGACTGTTGGTGGCCTCGCCATCTACGCAAAGGCCGAAGATACTGATGATCAAATTACCCGTGTTACCGGTACTGGTTTCGCCGGTTTCTCCCCGCAAACCTATGGTTATTTCAGCACTGACTATAGCATTGACTTTGATATCTTTGACCCCTCCGGTCTGAATCAGGGTTCCATGGCTGGATCTCTATACGCTGATGTCAAACTTAACGATGACCTCAGCTCCAAGTTTGCCGCCATGTACTTTACCGTCGATGACGACCACACTGCTGACATGGACGGCTTTATCCTGAATGCCAGCGCCAGCTACGCCCTGATGGCCAACACCAAACTGAACGTTGGTATCAACTACATGAACGTTGATGAAGACGGGACCGATGTCGACGTCGTCCAGGCTATGACCGGCCTGTATGTCAACTTCTAAGATTTATTTAGAATCTTCAGTTTAACCAAAAGCCCGCTGCATTTGCAGCGGGCTTTTTTATGCCAACAAATAGCTTCAGGCTTTTCTTCACCATAAAAAACCGTTAGAATGCCCGTTTATTCCATACACTAAATTGCCGCGACTCTTAACCATCAGGGCTCAACATGTACCCAATACTCAAACTCACTCTTGTTTTTATGATGTGCCTCCCTACCCTCTGTCTAGCAGCACTCCCTGACAGAATAAAGGCAGATTTCGCAACGATTGAGGGGCATATCATCATGCCCATCGGTGAGGAATACCTGGTAGACCTCGATGCGGCTAATCTGCACGTCGGAGATATTTTGGCCCTGCTAATGCCTGGAGAGAAAGTCATAGATCCGGTCACCAAAGAGGTTCTCGGTACGCTCGACGTTCCTAAAGGGTTCCTGCAAGTGGTTCGAATTAAATCAGGCTATTCCTACGTAACACCCATGAATACTGAGGTTATTCCTAACAATGGTGACTTGGTACGACGTTTTTCGCAGGTCCCGACTTTTTTTGCAGACGTGCAGGGAGGCCACTCAGATCTTTACGTAAACTTAAAGTCTGAGTTATCCCAGCTAGACTGGCTAAACCCTGGAGACAAGAATAAAGCTCTTTTGTTTTTCACGGTCGAAAATGACAAACTCACTGTCACAGCAACGGAAGATATTTTATTACAAAGCTACTCAATGGTCACCGGTCAGCCCGTTTCACCACAAATGCCATTTTTACAGTCAACAGCTCTCTCGCAATCCAAACCCAAAGAGAAATTTCTGGAAAAAACGGCAAAAGATATTCTTGGTATTTTTAGTTCATCTTCACGAATGGACGCACCGCTGCCACTCACAGGATTCGGAACAGTCAAAGGTCAAGGCCAGCAAGGGGTCTGGTCCTCTCCGCTTATGGAGGGACAGCCTGTTGGCCTGGCAGTCAACGACCTTGACAGCGATGGGAAACAAGAAATTGCCATTGCATTTGACAAAAAACTCCTTATCGCGCGCGTGGAACAGGGGAAATTCCTACAACTCGCAGAGATTGATATCCCAACCGGACAACAACTGCTTAGCCTTGATGAGATTGACCTTGACAATAACGGCTCCTCAGAACTCTACATGACCGCAGTGACCGATGGTAAACTGTCTTCCTTGAGCGTCGAATATCTCAACTCCAGCTATCAGCTGAACAGCATGGGGGTCAATTGGTTTTTAAGGAGCATTGAGTTGCCTGGGGAAGGGAAAGTTCTGATCGGCCAAATAATGGGTGAAGAGGATGGTTTTTATGGTCAACCTTTCAAAGTAAAGCGGGAAGGTCAGCAACTTATTGCCGGTGAAAAGCTTAATCTTCCGGCAGGAGTCAACATATACAACTTTACTCCGTTTACAGATGAGGACAACAGAGTCCTCTATGCTGTCCTGTCAGATACAGACTACTTGAAAGTCATCACCCCTGGCGGCCTTGAACTCTGGGAATCTGATACTTATTTTGGAGGGACAGAAGTCCAATTTGAACATAAAACAAGCAGTTCCATTCGTGACGAAGAACCTCCACCTGTACAAATCCAAACACGTCTGCTTCATAACCCGGCAGGAGGGATACTTGTCGCTCAAAATGACGGCATGCGATATTTTAAGCGTTATCGGGTCTACAAAAACAGTCGCTTAATATCTTTAAGCTGGAATAAGCATACACTTGTGGAGAACTGGCGCACAATAGATCTCAATGGGTATCTGGGAGATTATACTTTGGCTGATGCAGATAATGACGGGGAAGCAGAATTGATTTTAGCCGTAAAAACAAAACATAAAGTTCTAAATCTACAAAGTGATAAATCAGCTTTGTTTATCTATGAACTGACTCACTAGAAATCCTGGGGACAGAATTAAATTCTGTCCCCACTGGTTTTTATGAACATACTCTCTCTTCAGCAAATCTCTCTCGCCTTCGGCGGCCCCAGCCTGCTCGACAATGCCAACCTGCAGATAGAATCGACCGACCGGATCTGCCTGCTCGGTCGTAACGGTGCCGGAAAATCCTCCCTGCTGCGGGTTATCAATGGAGAGCTGCCGCCCGATTCCGGGGAAATTATCCGGCGGCAGGGGGTAACAACGGCCCTCGTCCCCCAGGAGTTCCCAGCAGAGTGGCATGGTCCTGTGCGTACTTATCTGCAAATGAGCGCCATTGACAATGTCACCCTTGAACAAGTCATCAGCCAGCTTGAGCTAAGCCCCGAAGCAGAGCTGCAGGATCTTTCGGGTGGTTTTAAAAGACGTGTTTTGATCGCCGCTGCCCTGGTCCAGGAACCGGATCTGCTGCTCCTTGATGAGCCGACCAATCACCTGGACATTGCCGGCATCCAATGGTTGGAGGAGTTTCTGCTGCGCTTGCGGAAACCGCTGATTTTCATCAGCCACGACCGGGCTTTTGTCAGCAAACTGGCCAACCGGGTCGTCGAGATCGATCGTGGGCAGTTGCAGGATTATAAATGTAACTACGCGCAGTTTCTGACCCGCCGGGAAGATGTGCTGAATGCAGAAGATAAGGCCTGGGCGCGTTTCGACCAGAAACTCGCCGAAGAAGAGATCTGGATCCGCAAAGGGATCAAGGCCCGCCGTACCCGCAATATGGGTCGGGTTCGCGAGCTGCTGAAAATGCGTGAGGAGCACCGCCACCGCCGTGAGCGCAGCGGGAAGGTGCGACTGCAACTTGAAGAGGCCGAGCGGAGCGGGCAGATGGTGCTGGAAGC
>JADFVC010000359.1 GCA_015222355.1 Chloroflexota bacterium
CTGGGTTATTCAACCTCTGCGGTTAGTCATGCCGCCAAACGGGGACAGCAGTTGTTCGAAAATGACGAGACATTGCGGGAAATCTTGAAGTAAGTGGATTTCTTAAGAACGTCCCATTTTTGCCCATAAGAACGTCCCATTTTTGCCCAATATCGAGTTGGCTGGCTGCCAAACCGACAATACAATGCTTTCAACGATGGTTAACCGAGTTTATTTTAATCGGGGTTGGGATTCGCTTAGCTGTCGAAGAAAGCTGAAAGAAGCGGACGGTTACAAAAACTCACCGATTATCAGGTACATTTTTGCAAGAAGACTATGGACCACTTCCCGGAAGGTCTCTTGTCGTCTCCCAGAATGCTGATATAATTCGTACTATTAGGCTTGTTGACCATCAGACGAATGACATGGAAGGAGAGTGAAAAAATGCAATATTTTCTTTTCTGGCATCCCCCCCCTTTTTTTCTCCAAACTACAAATACTTCAAAAATTGCTCCTCTGGACCCTTTAATGGTGGGGATAAAAACAAAAAAAGGGAGATGGCGTTTATCATGTCAGAAATCTTCATTTTTGAAGCTTTCTCACCCCAAAAAATTGCCGAACGAGCCGAAACCATCGGCGGTGGCACTTTTTCTTTAGGATTAACCCTCGTCAGTAAATCCACCAAAACATCATAAGGCTGGTGAACTATGGCATCCTTAAAACGAATTGAACTTGATGTTCTCAAGCCCCATTATCCCAACAGTCTGGACTTCAGTTCCACCATTGCTGACAAATCGCCAGGAGCACGGATCGAACTGACGGTCACAGAGGTCGATGAAAAAACGGAAACCGTTGTCATCGTTATTGCTGGCGAAAACCTGAAGTACGAAGCCATTGTCGAAGCCATTTCAGACATGGGCGGTTCAATACACAGCATTGACAAGGTCGAAGTAGAAAGTGAGTCCGATTAGATGAAGCAAGTCAATAGCGAAGAGCATGTTTAAGCAACTTGCATTACTGCTGGAGATAACTCGCTCGCGCAGTCTTGTGCGGAGATACTTCGTTGTTAACGGTTTTGATGGCGCACTTACGATGCTTGGCATAATCATGGGTTTTTACGTAAGCGATCGGGCAAGCTTACCAATTATTATCAACTCATGTTTTGGTGCAGCCATTGCGCTTGGAATGAGTGGCCTGACCAGTGCGTATATCAGTGAAACCGCAGAGCAAAAAAAAGAACTTCGAGAACTCGAACAGGCAATGCTTAAAAAGTTGGGTGGCTCCGCTTACGGGCAAGCGACACGCTTACTTCCTTTTTTGATTGCGGCAGTCAATGGCCTTTCACCTCTGGTGATTTCATTGATTATTATTTTGCCAATATGGGCCGCGACACTACCTTTAGAATTGCCGTTCGACGCATTGGAATTTGCCTTGATGTTGGCCTTAAGTATTTTATTCCTGTTGGGCGTATTTTTGGGGCGAACCAGCGGTACGAATTGGTTGTGGGCTGGGTTGCGAACTCTTTTTATTGCGACGGTTACGTCAGGTTTGATTTATCTCTTAGCACCTTCTTAATTCAGGGTTTGCGGAACTGAATCGCCCTAGGAGTCTAGACAATCCTGCAATTTTAGAAAGCAGCTACACAACAATACGGCCCTGCCAGAAATGGTCGAGTTGTCTCGTTTGTTGTTTTAGAAAATTTTGTCGTCTGCATGTGGCTCCATAGCTAATCTTCCCACAAATCCCGCAATACAGAACAGGCTTTTTTCTTCAGACGCTGGATCCCTTTTCAGATATCTATCGTCAGACATATTGACCCGATTTTTAATCATTTTCCGGCATTTCAGGCAGGCTGCGGGTGGCAATCACGGTCACTCCCGTACCAGCGACATTCTCCAGAATAATCTGCCCCATCTGGATGGGAGCCTTGACCTCCAGAGTGTGGAGGATCTGTACAACGGCCGGAACTCTATTCTTGGGGACCGGGTCAACAGTTTTGACCGGCAGCCTGGGCCACAGCCCGGCGGGACAGGAAACCGTCGTACTGACCATCCTCCGAGGGTCGGTATGCTCCTGTTTGGCGTATGCCACGCCACGCTTGCACTCGTAACCTGTCACTTCACGGATTTCTCCGTCAACAATCGACAATTGCAGAGGGCAGCCCATCGGGCAACCTAGACAGGTGAGGTTTATTTTCTCAACCATTATGCCACCTCCCTGGGACGAACTTCGATCTTCAAATGCTCGCCGAAGTAACGATCCAGGATCTCCGCGCCAAGGGTCAGGCGGATCATCTCGGAGGGAATCAGTATACGAAAAACCTTCTCGTAACGATCGCCGATCGTCAGCACACAATCCTTCAACGGCCGCTTGACCCGTAAATAAATGACCTGTTCACGATCCGGTGAAAGACTGTGCGGAACGCAGGATGCGATATTTTCACCCGTTTGCAGAGATATATTGTCTCCGGGACGCCGCCGACCTTGGGCAACCTCAGCGGCAAAACGTCCTGCCCGGAGGGCTTCTTCGGTGACGAAATCGACCAGATCGTGGACATGAAGCACATTGCCGCAAGCAAAAACCCCGGGCAGTGAGGTTTCCAGGGTACTGGTGACCTGCGGCCCTCCGGTAGACGGGTCCATTTTCAGCCGGAGTCTGGTTGACAGCTCATTTTCCGGGATCAGTCCGATAGAAAGCAGCAGGGTGTCGCAGGCAACCTGCCAGGACTGGTTGAGGATGGGCATGTGCTGGTCATCAACCGGGGCCATCGTCAGACGCTGCACACGATCCCGGCCATGAATAAAGGCAACTGTTGTTGAAAGGCGAAGCGGGATGGCAAAGTCATCGAGACACTGCACCACGTTGCGGGTCAGGCCGTTGGAGAAGGGCATCAACTCATAGACGCCAACCACTTCGCACCCCTCCAGCATCAGGCGCCGGGCCATGATCAGCCCGATATCTCCGGACCCCAGAATTGCTATCCGTCGCCCCGGTAAAAGCCCTTTCATGTTCACCATCTTCTGCGCCAGACCTGCGGTCATGACCCCCGCCGGTCGGAATCCCGGGGTACGAATCGCCCCCCTGGTACGCTCCCGGCAACCCATCGCCAGCACAACAGACTTCGCTTGCACCTCCAAATGCCCGTAATCACCACTGATGACTTCAATGTGCAGATCAGGGGCAATGTTCATCACATAGGAGTTGGTGAGAATCGTGACCTGGCGGGAAAGAACACTCTGGATGAAGCGCTCGGCGTATTCAGGCCCGGTCAGTTCCTCCTTGAAGTGGTGTAAGCCGAAACCGCTGTGGATACATTGATTCAGAATGCCGCCAGCTTCTGTCTCCCGGTCAATGATCAGGATATCTTCCGCTCCGGCGTCTCTGGCCCCGAGAGCGGCGGCCAGTCCAGCCGGACCACCCCCCACCACCACAACGTCATAAGTCTTCTGTAGCGGGCTCTTCATAGCCCATCTCCCGGCGCTATGCGGTCATCGCGTGGGTAAAAAAGCTCCGAACCCCGGCCGCGCTTGGTGAGTTCTGTGAGCGGCACCCCCAGCGTGCTCGACAAAAGATCCAGCACTCGTGACGTGCAGAACCCTCCCTGGCAGCGCCCCATCCCGGCCCGGACCCGGAATTTTATCCCGTCAAGGGTGCGGGCCCCATGTTTGATCGCATACAGGACTTCAGCCTCAGTCACCAACTCGCAACGACAGACAACGCGACCGAAAGCCGGATCTCGGCTGATGGCCGCTCGGCGCTCCTCCGCAGACATCAGCGCAAAGCGGGGCGGTCCTTCGATCTTCGCTTGCCAGTCAGTTTTTTCATCCAGAGCCAGCCCCTCGCCGCGCAACATTTTCGCGACGTAGGTGGCAATGGCCGGCGCCGCGGTCAAGCCGGGCGACTGAATTCCCGCCACGTTGATGAATCCCTTGATCGAGGATGGCCCGATAACAAAGTCGTCCGAATCAGCCACGGCACGCAGCCCGGCAAATTCAGTGACTGTCTCTTATACACATCTCCGAGCCCACGAGACTGTCATAAATGAAG
>JADFVC010000036.1 GCA_015222355.1 Chloroflexota bacterium
GCCCCGGCGCCATATTTGTGTCACCGTCGGTCGATTTACAATCCTCACTGCCCATCCGCGCAAGCCTCTCAACAACTTCATACCAAGCCCTTCAGAGTATTCGTACCACTGTCCTGCTGATGTAAAATCCTGCTTTCTCTCTAGGTTGACGCCGGCCAGCTTTGCTGGTTATAGTGACTAAATGTGTCATCTTTTCGGATGACGAGAGATTACAGGAGAATTCTGCTTTGACAGAGAAAAAAAACAGCTATACTGACTACGTTTGGGACTTTTTCTGTTCCCTGAAACTAACCCTTTTTATCATGCTGTTGCTGGCCCTGCTGTCGATCATCGGGACGGTTCTGCAGCAGAATGCCCCGGCCGAAGAATATATCCGCGAATACGGCCAGTCCAATTACGAGCTGTTCGTCAATCTGCAGTTCATCGATATGTACCATTCCTGGTGGTTCATCGGTCTGCTGGGGCTGTTCAGCATCAACCTGATCTGCTGTTCAATCAAGAATTTCCCGCGGGTCTGGAAATTCGTCAAAGAACCGATGCTGGTCGCCACCCCCGGCACCCTGAAAAATTCAGCCAATCGCCTTGAAATGAACAGCAAAGAGGAAAAAGAGCAGCTGGCGGAACGCCTCAGCACTTTCCTCGGGAAAGAGTTTGCCAAAACCATCCGTAGCGAAAGCGACGGGAAAATTTTCCTCTTTGCGCAAAAGGGAATTTATTCGCGCTTTGGTGCCTATATGACCCACTTGTCGATCCTGATCGTCATGGCCGGCGCCGTTATCGGTAACATCTGGGGCTACAAAGCTTATGTCAATATCGTTGAAGGGACTTCGATCAATCGGGTCTGGGCATACTCCGGTCAACTGCCGATCGATCTCGACTTCACCGTATATTGTGAAGACTTTGATGTCAGTTATTATCCCGGCGGTAACCGTCCCAAAGATTACAACAGCAATCTGGTGATCCTCGAAAACGGCAAAGAGATTCTGCGCAAAAGGATCGAGGTCAACGATCCGCTGACCTATAAAGGGCTTACCTTTTATCAGTCGAGCTATGGTTCCGCCGGCAAGCCAGTCTTCAAGGTCAAAGTTACTGTCAACAAAACCGGTGAAGTACACAACCTCAAAGCCCGCCTGGGGGAACATATCAAGCTGCCGGACGGCCATGCTTTCGCTGTGACTGATTTCACATCTAACGATCGTAAGTTCGGACCGGCGATACAGTTGCATGTCAACACCCCCGCCGGCAAACACGGCAGACCCTTTAAGGTCTGGAAAAATTATCCCGAGATCGATGTCAAGCGGGGCGGTCTTTTTAGCTTTGCCTTAATTGACCATAACGACCCGCAGTATACCGGCCTTCAGGTTGCCAAAGATCCGGGCGTAGAAGTCGTCTGGCTCGGCTGCATCCTGATGGTCTTCGGCTCCCTGACCGCCTTCTTCTTTTCTCACCGGCGACTCTGGGTCTGTCTGGAAGACGACGGCGGCAAAACCAGGGTACAGATTGTCGCCAACGCCCACCGGAATCAGCCCGGCTTCTCCCTGGCGTTTGACGACCTGAGCCAGAAGCTGGAAGCAACGATTGAAAACAAATCCCAGTGAAGGAGGGATAAATCATGGATAGTGGACAAATCTTCAACCTTGTGACCATCATTTACTTTGCTGCGATGGTCTTGTTCTTTCTTTACCTCGCCGCCCGTAATAACACGCTCGGGCTGATTGCCACCCTGGCCTCTCTCGGTGGTTTTATTGCCCATACCGCTGCCCTGGGGCTACGCTGGTATGAGTCCTACCAGATTCTCGGTGAAGATGGTCGGGCACCGTTGACCAATCTCTACGAATCAGTGGTGTTCTTTTCCTGGTCAATCGTTCTGGTCTACCTGCTGCTCGACTGGAAGTACAAGCAACGCTCGGTCGGTGCTTTTGTCATGCCCTTCGCCCTGTTCAGCATGCTGGGGGCGCAGATGTGGCTCAACTCCGGCATCGACCCCCTGGTCCCGGCCCTGCAGAGCAACTGGCTGACCTACCATGTTATTACCTGCTTCCTCGGCTATGCCGGATTTGCCGTCGCTTGCGGGGTCTCAATCATGTACCTGATGAAAATCGGCAAGGAAGAAAAGCATCAAGGGGAAAAACCGATGGGTGGCTTGCTCGGCCTCTTCCCGTCGACCAGGATTCTTGACGATATCAACTACCGGGCCATCATGATCGGTTTCCCGCTGATGACCCTGGGGATTGTCACCGGTGCCGCCTGGGCCAATTACGCTTGGGGAACCTATTGGAGTTGGGATCCGAAAGAAACCTGGAGCCTGATCGTCTGGTTTATCTATGCCGCTTTTATCCATGCCCGCTTCACCCGCGGCTGGGTCGGGCGTCGCGCCGCCTGGCTGTCGATTCTCGGTTTTGCCGCGACGATTTTCTGCTATCTGGGTGTTAACCTGGTTCTTTCCGGTCTGCACTCCTACGGCAGTGTCTGATCCTTATCTCCTGCCAAAGCAACAACAAAGGGCGGTCACTTCGATCGCCCTTTGTTGTTTGCCCAGCGGGGCGGACAAACCCGGCCTGTTACAAGAAGCGGGCGTCGCCCCGATCAGGGGAAAGAC
>JADFVC010000360.1 GCA_015222355.1 Chloroflexota bacterium
GCCCGTAAGTCAATTTATAGACGCCATTGGCAACCGGCAGACTGGCGACCCGGTGATCATCCAGGTTGATAACAGCGGTGCCTCCGCGCAGCCCGGCGAACAGCTCCCCCTTGGCCCGGGAAACACCATCCAGCCCGTGCAGAGTCTCCAGATGAGCCTGACCGATATTGGTAATTAAACCGAGGGTCGGTTGAGCGATCTCCGTCAGCCGTTCTATTTCCCCGAGGTTGTTTGTCCCCATCTCCAGAACGGCCCACTGATCATCCTGCTTCAGGTTGAAAATCGTCAGCGGCAAACCGATCAGGTTGTTGAAGTTTCCGGCAGTTTTCAAACCTGGGCCAACCTGTTCCAGAATTGTCGCCAACATCTCCTTGGTCGTCGTTTTCCCGGCTGAACCGGTGATTGCCACCAACGGTCCTCTCAGCTGTAATCGATAGGTTGCCGCCAGATCACCCAAGGCCTGCAGGGTGTTTGCAACCCTGACCACCGGGACGCTCAGACCTTCAATCACCTCTTCACTCAAACAGGCCGCGGCACCGTTTTTAACTGCCTGGCTGATATAATCGTGGCCATCAAAATATTCACCGCGCAACGGGATAAAGAGCGCACCCGGTGTCATATTCCGGCTATCGGTGGACACACCGCTGAGCGCACAATTGCACTTCTTTCCGGAAAACTCCCCGGCGGTTATCCGGGCGACCCGTTCAAGATCAAACATGTTCCGCCTCACCTGCAGCAGCCGGTAAATTCAGCGCCTGCGAAAGCTCTTCCCGGTCATCGAAATGGATTTTAGTCGTCCCGAGAATCTGGTAATCCTCATGTCCTTTACCGGCCAGCAGCAGCAGGTCTCCGGGTTTCACCAGGCCGGCAGCAAAATTGATCGCTTGACGTCGATCGGGGATGACGACAAAACCACGCTCCCCGGCAGCGACCTGCACGAAACTCAATTCCATAGCCCCGGCGGCCACGGCTCCAACCTTGACCTGTTCAAGGATCTGCAGCGGATCTTCGGTCCGCGGATTATCAGACGTAAACACCGTCAGATCCGAGTAATTGACAGCTGCCGCCGCCATCACCAGACGCTTGCGGGGGTCACGGTCGCCACCGCAGCCAACCAGAGTAATCAGCCGTTTCGCTTCAAGCTGCGACAGCGTCGACAGCACCTGCTCCAAAGCATCTCCGGTATGTGCGTAGTCAACCAGGGCCAGAACATCCCTGCTGTTCTCTACCCGCTGCAAACGACCCGGAACCTGTGGAGCCGCTGCTAAACCGGCGGCAATCACATCATTGTCGATGTTCAGGGCCTGGGCCGCACTAACCGTTGCCAGCAGATTACTGACATTGAAATGCCCGATTAAATTACTGTCGATGTGCAGCTGCCCGCTTGGCGTACAGACTGTTCCGACAATCCCGTCACGCCCGACACTCATCTCAAGAGGATGCACCTGAGCCTTTTCACTCAGACCAAAACTGCTCCACAATTCATTCTCCTTCAGCAACTGGGACCCGAATCCGTCATCCAGATTAATGGTCCCCGTTCCCTGCCCCAGCAGTTCACTGAACAGCCGCCGTTTGCTGGCAAAATAATTATCGAGATTCTGATGATAATCGAGGTGCTCCGGTGTCAGGTTGGTGAAAACTGCCAGGTCAAAACTGATACCGTCAACCCGGTGCTGTTCCAGTGCATGCGAAGAAACTTCCATGATAAAGGCATCAGCACCCTGCCGGCGGAACTGACCCATCATCTGCATCAATTGCAATGATTCCGGAGTCGTATGCAAGGACTCCAGCCGCTCATCGGCAAAGCGGTATTCAACCGTGCCGAAAACCGCAGGCCGGTAC
>JADFVC010000361.1 GCA_015222355.1 Chloroflexota bacterium
ATGAGCACCAGGGTTTTTCCGCACTGGATGAGCTGGTCAATGTCAAAGGGATTGGGGAAAAAACCTTGGAATCTCTACTCCCATATTTAATACTGGAAAACCCGGAAAAAACTCAGTAAGCAACTTGATGTGAGCCGTTTTCGCACCGCTTGGGAGAGGATTTCCTCTCCCAAGTTTTTTAGTACAACAGGAAACCCCCCGGCTTTGCCGGGGGTACGTGACTTTCGGTCCTTTCCCGTGCTCTCGACGTCAATCAGCGCGCTCACTTGTACGGCGTACTGCTTGTATGCCTCCGCGTAACCTCTTGATTCCCCTGATCCCACAAAATTTTCTCGTTTCCGATATGGAAACTTCATCGTGTCCATCCGGAGTTTTCAGATGGACACCAGTTAACATGTAATTTTTGTTTGACCTGTACTATGCAATCCCCTAGATTACAATGTAAGAATTTTCTTATGACAAATAATGAATTTTAGCGTCAACGAGTTTTTATCTGCATTTTCAGCTGATAATTTTTTTGGAGACAGCAATGGCGACAGAGGGGATAAAGGTACTTTTGGTGGACGATTCACCGACCGTCCGGCGTCTGGGGGAATTGATTCTGTCTCAGCAGGGCTACCGTGTTTTCACTGCTGAAGATGGGGAGCAGGGCCTGGAAATGGTCCGCAAGATAAAGCCTGCGGTCATTCTGGTTGATTTTATTATGCCGAATATGAACGGCCACACCTTCTGCCGAAGGGTTCGGCAGGACGATAGCATAAAAAATATCCCGCTTATCCTGATTTCTTCAAAGGGGGAAGCAGTCGGTGAGGCTTTTGAGAAAGAGTTCGGGGTTCTTTATTCCTTTTCCAAACCGTTTGAGCCTGATGATTTAATCAATAAGCTGGAAGAGGTTTTGCGGGATGTCAAAGTCGAAGATCCGCCGGCGAATGACGAGACTCCGGGGAATGTCGCTATGGTGGCTCCCGCTGCCTTGCATGAGATGGTCGACAAGCTGTTGCGACAGTATTTTCATAAAGATTTTCCGTTATTGATGCGTAATGTCATGTCCGACATGTTGTGTGATGCGGGATTAGTTAAAAAGGGGGGTGTGGTATTTTCCGGCTCCCTGGATGAAGTCCCTTTGCCTGACGTTATAAACTTCATCTATAACTCCCGTCTATCAGGGCGTCTGACGATCTTTTCCGCTGAAATTTTGGGGGAAATATTTATCGAAGATGGACAGTTTATCTTCGCTTCATGCAGTGTCAAGGGGGGGCAGCTGCCTTTTCTGACCGATCTGATGCGTAAACAAAAACTCCTTCAAGCTGATGACGAAACTATTCGACAGGTCGTGACTGAGGCCCGCGAACGGGAAATGCCGATTGGCCGGATGTTGGTAGAAAAGGGTTTGGTCAGTGAACCTCAACTGATGGCTGCTTTACGTCTGCATGCTCAGGATGCGTTTGGTTCAATCCTGGCAGCAGAAACAGGCAGTTTTTTCCTGGAACGGGATGAACTGCCGACTAATTTGCGTGATTTACAGGTCCGGACTCCGCTTATTAATGTGTTGATGGAGGGGCTCAGTCATCTGGACGAGCGGCATCTTGCGGCAACCGAGTTCAAGGATGAATCGATGGTTCTGGTCCGCTTGATCAGCAACGAAGATGCGCTGGAAACAGTTCAGCTGAAACCTCGTGAACTGGACCTTTTCGCTTTGATCGATGGCCACAAATGTCTGTCGGAGATCATTGCTGAAAGTCAGCTTGATCCTCTTGAGACAAAGAGGATCTGTTATGCTTTACGCAAAGTCGGCCTGTTACGTGTGAAAGGGGCCTAGGGAGATTCCCGATGGATGACATGCGGCAGAAGCTGTTTCCTGTTTTCCTCAAGGAAGCAGAGCAAAATCTGAGAAAGCTACAGGGCTTTCTCGCCTGTGATGCCCTGCATAAATGCTGTGCTGAAGAGCTTGAGACTGCTTTTCGCGCTGCACATACGCTCAAAGGTACGGCGCTGCTGGTTCAGGCGGGTTCTGTTCATAAAATCAGCCGGCGTCTGGAAGCTCTACTGGAAAAGCATTTTTCCGCAGAAACGCTTCCAACACTTGTCGAGTGTGAAGCGATGAGGCTGGCTGTTGATTGGTTGGTTCTATTGATTGCTGACTTGCAGGAAGATAGTGAGGAGCCGACACAGCTTATCAATGAGGCGCTGCAAGCGCTCGATCTGGCTGAGCGCTTTCCAGGGGAAACCCCTCTTGTCGAATTGATCGACAGCCACTGGCAAAAACGTTCTCCGCAGCTGGATGATCCGTTCTGTGCTGATCCTGAGCTGGATATTCACGCAGACGAAATTTTGCGTGCTGTGCAAGATCCTTTTGCGGATGATCCTGGTTTCGGTTTGGAGGTTGACCTGAACAGTTGGCCGGAAAACCACGCTAAAACTCAGGCAGACAGGCTGACTTCTGTTGTTGACCCCTTTGCCGATGACCCTGATTTCGAGACAGAACTTATGCTCGCGGAGCAGGAATCGCCAGAAGCTGCTGACAGTACGGACATTTTATCGCAGACGTCAACAACCTTACCTCCCGACCCTTTTGCGGATGATCCCGAGTTTGAAGCCTCATTGGCCACAGAGTTGAGCCCTGATGATTTAATCTTCGGACGGTCAGACGAAGATCTGGAGGGTTCTGCCGAGCCGGAGACCGAATCAGCCGTTGTCGCTGAGAGTGAAATCGGTCGCGCTGCGCAGATAGCTGAATCGTTATTGCTGCCGAAAGAAGAGGACGGTCCACGGTGCGAATATGTCTGTGTTTCGTTTACAATCAGTGGCCGGGATTATTATTTACCGATCGAACAGATGTTCGAAATTGCCGAGTTGACGCAATTGTTCCCTTTACCTTTATCACCCCCAATGGTTGTTGGTCTGGTCAATCTTCGCGGGCAAGTTATCCCGGTTATCGATCTTTCTATCCTGAATCAACATCAACGGACAGAGGTTTGTAAACAGCACCGGCTGGTTGTCGCAGAA
>JADFVC010000362.1 GCA_015222355.1 Chloroflexota bacterium
ACACCGAACCTTCCTGAAGTCGAGGCCTTGACCGGAATCGCTCCCCGCAGCATCGAAGAAATGATTGATGCCGGGCGGAATCTTCAGGAACTGGGAGCCCGCAACGTTCTCGTCAAGGGTGGGCATCTCAACGGCGAAGCAACCGACATCCTGCTGATCGGCAGTGAAGAATACCGACTGAGCTCTCCACGTTTCGATACCCTCAATACCCACGGGACCGGCTGTACTCTTTCGTCAGCAATCGCCACCTTCCTTGCCCAAGGCTACCCGCTGAGGCGCGCGGTGGAACGTGCCAAGCGTTTTGTCTCGCTGGCCATCGAGTATTCCGTACCGCTCGGCCAGGGACACGGGCCGGTCAATCACATCCAAGCGGCAATACAGCTCTTGCATGAAGGGGTCTCGGTGGATTAACCTAGCAGCTGAGCTGCACACGACTTTCACCTGCAGCGCCTTGGCCACTTGAATTGGCCGGCGCTGTTTTTCTCTGTTTAAATTAAAGGATTCGGCATGACCCAGTTAGAAATGGCCCGTCAAGGGCAAATCAGTGATCTCATGCAGCAGGCAGCCGCCGCTGAAAATATCGATCCGGAAATCCTGCGGCAAAAAATTGCTGCCGGGACCGCTGTTATCTGTCGTAATAACAAGCACACCAATGCCCCTCCACTGGCCGTCGGTGAAGGTTTACGCACCAAGACCAATGCCAACATCGGCACCAGCCAGGATGACACCAGTATCGACAAAGAGCTGGAAAAAGCCAAAGTTGCCGCCGCTGCCGGGGCCGACGCACTGATGGATCTGTCAACCGGTGGCCCGATTGATGAAATCCGCGCTGCAATTATTGCCGAAACGGATCTCTGCATCGGTAGCGTCCCACTCTATCAGGCGGCCTGTGATGCTGTTTTGAAACAAGGCAAATCGATCGTCGACATGACCGTTGATGATATTTTTGCCGGAGTCAAAAAACATCTGGATGACGGTGTTGACTTCATCACTGTTCACTGCGGCGTCACTCGCGAAACGGTGACCCGGATGGATCGTGAAGGCCGACTGCTGGAAGTCGTCTCACGCGGTGGTTCTTTTACTGTCGGGTGGATGAATTACAATAACGCCGAAAATCCCCTCTACGAATTCTATGATCAGCTGCTGGAACTGGTACGCCCCTACGATGCCGTCCTCTCACTGGGAGACGGCTTCCGTCCCGGTTGTCTGGCCGATGCGACTGACCGTGCCCAGATTCAGGAATTGATTCTCCTTGGTGAATTGACCCAGCGTGCCCAGGATGCCGGTATTCAGGTAATGATTGAAGGCCCCGGCCACGTGCCTCTGAATCAGATCGAAGCCAACATCAAACTGCAAAAACGCCTCTGCCACGGCGCCCCCTTCTATGTGCTCGGGCCACTGGTGACCGATATCGCTCCCGGTTACGACCATATTACCTCGGCAATCGGGGGGACTGTTGCGGCAGCTGCCGGAGCCGATTTCCTCTGCTATGTCACCCCGAGTGAGCATCTACGTCTGCCGACTGTTGAGGATGTCCATGAAGGTGTCATGGCCGTGCGGATTGCGGCCCATGCCGCCGACATTGTTAAGGGCATTCCCGGTGCTATCGAAAAAGATAATGCCATGGCCCGCTACCGCAAAGACCTGGACTGGGAGGGACAATTCTCCGTTGCTCTCGATCCGGAAAAAGCCCGCCGTCTGCGTGCGGAATCGGGGGTTGACGAATCGCACGGCGCCTGCACCATGTGCGGAGCACTCTGTGCCTACAAAGTGATGAACGAGCGGGGTGAAAAAAAAGCGGTATAAAAAGCTGTTGCCGATAAAATCCCCACGGCATTATAATCGGCCACTTTCTTCTGTTTAGAAAAGATATCCATCAGCACCGGGCAATGCCCGGTGCTTTTTCAGGAAAACCCTGCCGATGTGTGCTAAAAAACTCACCCACCCCAAGCGCAAACCGAAAATCAAACTGCGCGGGTTCAACAATCTGACCAAGAGTCTCACCTTCAATATATATGATGTCTGCTACGCTCAGCGCCCGGCAGCACGTAAGGAATACCTTGAGTACATCGATGAGGAATACAACGCCGAGCGGTTGACCCGGATTCTCACCGAGGTCACCGAGATCATCGGTGCCAATATCCTTAACATCTCTGGCCAGGATTACGATCCGATGGGGGCCTCGGTCATTGTGCTGATTGCCGAAGAGCCGCTGGAACCCAAGCCGGAACTGATTGCCGGACACCTCGACAAGAGTCATCTCTGTATCCATACCTACCCGGAGACCGATCGCAAATCAGGAATTTCGACGTTCCGGGTTGATATCGACATCGCCACCTGTGGTAAAATCAGCCCACTGAAAGCGCTCAATCACCTGATCGATTCTTTCGAATCGGATATCGTGCTGATGGACTACAAGGTGCGGGGTTTTACCCGCGACATCAAAGGTAAAAAACATTACATCGACCACAGAATCCACAGCATCCAGCAGTACATCCGCAAAAGTATCCGTGACCTGTACCAGTGCGTTGACATCAATATCTACCAGGAGAACCTGTTTCACACCAAGATGCTGCTGAAAGATTTTGACCTTAATAAGTACCTGTTTTCAACCACCTATGAGGATCTCACAAAGGTTGAACGGGAAAAGGTCAAGAAGATACTTGAACAAGAGATGACCGAAATCTTCTACGCAAAAAACATCTACTGATAATTCTCAAGGAGGATCGATGCGGCTATTACAGCTTACGCTGTTAATCCTGCTGTTACTGATGACCGGCTGTCAGTCTGAAAGCATGCTTCTCGGCAACCCTGAAACTCCCTATCCCCCAGTGCGTGAACCGCTGGTTGGCGACATTCTTCACTTGCCGACCGGCATCTATGTCACGGCCGCGGCAATGTACGACCAGGCGAGCCGTGCACAAGTGGTCTACGTCGGGGAAACCCACGACAATCCGGCCTCACACCGTTTGCAGATAGACATTCTGCAAGCACTGGCCGCAAGTAATCCGGGGAAAGTCAGCCTGGCAATGGAAATGTTCACCCCGAAACAACAACCGGGGCTTGATCGCTGGGTGGCCGGAGAGCTCACCGAAAAAGAATTCCTCAAGGACGTTGATTGGTTGACCAGTTGGCGGATGAACTTTGCGCTCTACCGCGATCTGCTGACGTTCTGTCGTGACCAGCAGATCCCGATTCTGGCTTTGAACGCCAATAAGGATTTACAGAAGCAAGTCAGTCGCACACCATTTGCCGAATTGACCACAGAACAGCAACAGCTCCTGCCGGAACTGGATCATAGCGACCCCTACCAAAGAGCCATGGTCGAGGCGGTTTTCAGCGACCACAAAATGGGGCAGACGACGCTTGAT
>JADFVC010000363.1 GCA_015222355.1 Chloroflexota bacterium
AAAAAGATTGAATTTTTGTTCGGTGCGTGTTACCTATGTCGCCCGTCGGAGCGTAGCGCAGCCTGGTAGCGCACCTGGTTTGGGACCAGGGTGTCGGAGGTTCGAATCCTCTCGCTCCGACCAGTTCAAGACAATAAGGGCATTTTCCGGTCGGAAAATGCCCTTTTCATTAACCTCTACTGTCCCTGATGAACACTATTGAGTCGGGGGTTCGCCTTGCATAGCGAACACCTTTTGCTCCATCAGGGCAAGGAGACCATCAAGACCGTCCTTACGAATAATTTCGCCATAGCTGGAACGATAATTCCGGATCATACTGACCCCTTCGATCACCATATCAAAAACCTGCCAGCGATCATTTTCATAAATCATCTTGTACTGCACCGGGATTTCCAGATCTCCTGTGACAAATTTCGTATCGATAATCGCTTTGTTTCCCTTGACACGCTGCTTGAGATACTGAACTGTTCCACCCGAATAATCATTGACCCGGTTCAGGTAGGTTCTTTCCAGCACCTTGACAAACAAGTCGGAAAAATGCTGCCGCTGTTCTTCTGTCGCCCCCTGCCAGTAGGGGCCAAGAGTTCGTTCCGACATTGAAGCCATGTTGAGAAATCCCTGCACCCGGCCACTGACCTGGGACTTTTTTTCCTCGGCAGTCAATTCATCCTGCTGCAACACAGACAAAACGGAATTGATCATACCTTCAACCTGTTCCTGCGGTTGCGGGATGGCCCAAGCTGAAACCACCAAGCTAAGAAAAAACACCCACGTAAAAACGAGCCGTTTCATTCGTTACATCCCCAACCATTTGAATGGATTCAAGTTATTTTCGTTTAAAAAACTACCGTCAATCGTCAATATACTATAGTCGACTTTACCAACCTGGGCTGCCCGACGTTGGGCATACGCTGCCCGGACAAACAGGTATGGATCAAGAGAATCCCGCACGATACTTTCATAAGTATCCTTATCAAGCGACAAGCCGTTCGTCACCTTGAACACTTTAGCACCAAGATGCTCCATGGTCGTCAGGTCAGCATACCAGAACGGATCTAAAACGGTATCAACCAACCCGCCTGTGGTATCACGGAGACTTGAAGGACCGAGAACAGGCAGAACCAGATAAAAACCGTGCCCCGCACCATAGTAGCCGAGTGTCTGGCCAAAATCCTCTTCGACTTTTTCAACACCGGCAAGCGAAGTCGCTGGATCGAAAAGCCCCGCAATACCAATTGTGCTGTTAACGACAAAACGATATATCTCAGTTCCGAAATCGGTAAATTTCAACTGTAACAAGGCGTTTGCTGCCCGCATTGGTGTTAGCAAGTTGGAAAAGAAATTGCCAACGGAAACCCGAACAGGACGGGGCACGATGAATCTGTATCCTTTGGCAACCGGCTTGGCCAGGTAAAAGTAAAGCTTGTCGTTGACCCAGAACATTCCCCGGTTAAAACCTTCCAGCGGGTCAGCAATCAGAATTTCATCAAAGCTCCCCTCGTCAGCAAAATCATCGTCGAAATCATCGTCAAAATCTTCATCAAACTGATCATTCTGCTGACCGGCAGGGATAATAACTGTCGGCACATCGGTCGCAGCAAATCCTACGGCTTGCAGGGGGCCGGCAACAAGGGTAACTGTGAGCAAAAGAATGAGTGAGGTTAAAAAACGCAACATTATTAATCAGTCCCCTCTTTTATGACATATTTCCCATATAAAAACTTCATCGTGTCCATCTAAAGTTTCCGGATGGACACTGAGTAAAATTGTCAAACTCGTTTTTCCGCAACAAGCAAAAAGGGCGCTTCGGGTCGATTACTGACTTTCAATTGTAAAACCTGAAAGTCCGCGGCCGGAAGCCCGGCAAAAAAGCCATCAACCAACCGACCTTCTTCAGCGCCACCTGGATGCCCGAGGTAAATAACAACTGCCAGTCGTCCCCCGGGTGCCAGCAAATGACAAGCTTGCCGCAAAGCTTTGAGGGTAGAATCGGGGCGGGTGATAATCTGCGGATCCCCTCCCGGAAAATAGCCTAAGTTGGCGACAACCCCTTGCGGAGCCTGCGACAGATAATCAGCCAGGGATTCATGCCCAGCCTGAATCAAATCAACACCGGAAGCAATGGGAAGTTTACCTGCCCCCGCCTGCCACATCCGGACAACAGCACCATGCTCCAACAAATGCTGGCGGGTACTTTCCAGAGCTGCGGACTGGATATCAAAAGCAACAACCTGACCAGTTTCACCAACTAGTCGATGAAGCATTAGCGTATCACAACCATTTCCGGCGGTCAGGTCGATAACTAATTGACCTTTTTTAATTTTTTCAGCAAGCAGCTCATGTCCCCAGCTGACAACACGAGTCAGTGCGCGGCTCAAGGTCTGGTAACCCGCAGTTTGGCTTCAATCAATTGCCGATGGGACAGCCCAATCAGGGTGCCGAGTTGCCTCATCAAAGCTTCTTCGTAATGATCCAGGTGGCTATCCGCATACACCAGTTCCCAGATGGCTTCGATGATCTGCTCCTTTTCCTGCTGATTAAAAGCCTTGTTGATCTCTCGAGTAAACTGGTGCAGGTCGACACTGTTACTGCGGACCTCTTCCGCCAATTCCAGCAGTTCAGACAAGAAATCACCTGCGACCGAAAAATGATTTTTGAGGACATGACCAATCGCAACCTGCTCCGCCGCGTGAAAATCGCCATCTGCGTGAGCCACCTCCAGCAACAAAACCGCCGCAGCCAAGGGAATGCGTTCAGCCCGGTCGGAATCCTGCTGCTCAACCGGCGAAGCGAAAACCTGCAACAATCGTTTTAACATCTCTCTACCTCTATTCTTTCGTGTAACGGATAACCCGTGCCTTTTCGAGAGTAATCATCCCTCCCTGCAGCATTTCATCCAAGCGGGGAAGAATTTCTTCAACCTTATCCTCGGTGTCGACAACTTCAATAACCAGGGGCAAATTCTGCGACAGACACAACAGGCGATCCGTATGTAATACCGAGGTTGCACCGAAACCGGCAACACCCCGTAGAACGGTCGCCCCGGCAAAACCTTCCTCATGAAAGAGTTCAAGCAGTGCGCTGTACAAGGGTTGCCCCTGCCAGCGATCCGCTTCACCGACAAAAATTCGCATCAAAACCTGTTCACCCTCTAGGCGCCGCATAAAACCCCGTCCTCCGGTTAAAACTGGCGTGCGACCAGCACACCCAGCATGGCAGAGAAGAGACAAAGAAAGACATTCAACAGGATATTGGCCCCAGCATGCCCGAAACTCCCCTCCTCCAACAAGCGCAGTGTTTCATAGGAAAATGTTGAAAAAGTTGTAAATCCCCCCATAAAGCCGACCGTCAACCCGAGCCGAAGCTCAGGCGAAAGCAGTGTGCTGCGCATCCCGAAGGTCATCAACAGACCGAGGAGAAATGACCCGACGACATTCACCAGCAGGGTTCCATACGGCAAACCGCGCCCAACCAGCTGGTAAGTCCAGTCGGAAGCGAGAAATCGGGCCATACAACCCAGTCCGCCAAAGATACCGATGTAAAACAATTGCATGCAGGAATCCAACAATATGAATTTTAAAAATGAAGATATGAGTCCCGCGTCATTATCGTGGAGCCGAGCCGAACTGTCAATTCGCAAGGCCAAGTTGTCAGGCATCCCTTGAGCAACACTCGGCATCGAAAAATCTTTCTTCCCTTAAGCACCAAGACGATTGACAAAAGCAGGTAGATTCCGTAGTTTCTTGGCAACTATCGAGATTAAAAGGATTATACAATAATGGTACACAGGTATTTGCTGATCACCGTTCTTTGCTTCCTGCTGGCGGCCTGCGGCGGACAAAAAGTCAAACCAGAAAATTCGGCAGAACGATATTTCCAGGAAGGGGAGAAATTTTACGAGAAAAACCTCTATGAGGATGCTATCGCCTCGTGGGAAAAGGTTCGTGACAGTTATTATTCACCGGCTCTGAACATGCTCGCCGAATTGAAAATTGCCGAGACTTACTATATCTCTGAGCGTTACGCGGAAGCTGCTGTCGCTTATGAGGACTTCCTCAAGCGCCACCCGAACGATTTTCGCCTGGCGACAATCCTCTACCGTTTGGGTCTCAGCCATTACCAGCAGATCCTCTCTGCCGACCGTGATCAGAGCAGCACCGAAAACGCCCTTAAAGCATTCAATGAACTGATCAAACGCTTTCCCGACGACACTCAGTCACAAGAAGCAAGCTACCTTGTTCAACGCTGCCATAACCGTCTCGCCGAGCATGAAGTTTATGTCGGACGTTATTACCTGAAAGCAGGAAATTTCCAAGCGGCAATTAACCGCCTGGAAAAAGCTTTGGCCAACGCCCCCAACTACTATTACCTCGACGAACTCTATTTTTATCTTGGCCAGGCCTACCTGAAAGCCGGAGACAAAAACCAGGCCGAGGCAAAATTCAACCGGCTGTTCGAAGAGTTTCCCGGCAGCGATTATCTGGCTGAAGCCAAGAAGATTCTTGAGGAAGAATCCTGATCTTTGCAAACCATCCCGAACGAATTTCAAGGCCGGAGTTCTTTGCTGAAGCCCAGCCTTTTTCGTTCGGAATGAACTGCCTTCAACAAACTACTGAAAACAGATAAGTTACCAGAAACAGAAAGGATAAATCACGTCTTTATTATTATCTTTTCGCTTGACTTGATTGTATACAGCATTATATAAGAAACGCTGTTCTTCTAATGCAAATTCCATGGTTATTCCGGTGGCTTTTTCATGGCCTTTTCGACCTCGAAAAAGACCGCCTGTTTTCGTAGTTTTGCAAGCAAAATCATGCTTTTCAGAATTTCAAAAAGCCATTTATTGGGCGCTGTTTTAACAGCACTTTCAAAGCGGTGCAATAAGTACCGCTGGATCACTCACAGGAGGAAAGAGAAATGTCCGATTACGGAACACTTCAAGATCGCGTTCGTTGTAAAGAACTGCTCAAGCTGGTCAAAACCCCTGAACAGTGTGTCGAGTACTTCAAGGACGGCATGAACGTCGGCATGTCCGGTTTTACCCCGGTCGGCTACCCGAAAGTTGTCCCTGTCGCTCTGTGTGATCATGTTGAAAAAAACAACCTGCAAGGCAAATTGAAGCTCAACCTGTTCATCGGTGCTTCCATCGGTGCTGAAGTAGAAGACCGCATGGCGACTCTCGACATGATCGATCGCCGCTGGCCGTATCAGACCGGCAAAGAACTCGGTAAGGCCATTAACAGTGGCAAAATCCGCATGGGTGATAAGCACCTGTCCATGTTTGCTCAGGATCTGAAGTTTGGTTTCTACACCAAGGACAGTGGCGGCGGACTTGACGTTGCCGTTATCGAAGCTTCGGCCATCACTGAAAATGGGGACATCATTCTCTCCGGTGCTGTTGGTGCCGCCAACGAAGTCATTGACATTGCCGACAAGATCATTGTTGAGATCAATACCGGCCTGCCTTCCTTTGAAGGGATGCATGACATCTTCATGACCGACGTACCTCCTTATCGTCAGATTATCCCTATCACGGATGCCAAGCAGCGTATCGGCACACCCTGGGTTCCGACAGACAAGAGCAAGATCGTCGCCATCGTTGAGTCCAAGATGCCGGACAACGGTCGCGCCCTGCGTGGCACCGACCCGCAAGCTCAGGCCATTGCCGACAACATCGTTGATTTCTTCAGTGCCGAAGTAAAAGCCGGTCGCCTGCCGAAAAACCTGCTGCCGCTGCAGTCCGGTGTCGGTTCCATCGCCAACGCAGTTGTTGGTGGCCTGACCACCTCACCCTTTGAGGACCTGATCGTTTTCACCGAAGTTCTGCAGGACACCTTCCTGGACTTCATGGACTCCGGCAAATGCAAGTATATCAACTGCACCTCCTTGTCACTGTCCAACGAAGGCTTTGAATTGTGGTGGAAAGACTTTGCCAAGTATAAGAACATGGTCCTGATGCGCCCGCAGCAGATTTCCAACAACCCGGAAGTTATCCGTCGTCTCGGCGCTATCGGCATGAACACTCCGCTGGAATTTGATATCTTCGC
>JADFVC010000364.1 GCA_015222355.1 Chloroflexota bacterium
GGAAACCGGCATCTCGGTACAGGTCCCGGGATACTTGGAGACCGGGGAAAGAATCAAAGTCGATACTCGGGAATGCCGTTTTATATCGCGCGCCTAGGAGCCTGTCAAACACTGACCCTTGCCAATATATTTGCAAAAATTCCATGTTGATATTCGCCAATGGCCGGGAAGCCAAACGGTGAAAGGGGTTTCTGGCCCATCTTTTTTTGTGAGGACAACCGCATGTTGTCAATTGAAATGATCCGCACGCGCCTGAGCCAACACCAGCCGCAAAGCATTGCGGAAAGTTTTACCCGGCAGGCGGCCGTTGCCATGCTACTGACCCTTGGCGAGCAGGGGCAGGAAGTTTTGTTTATCCGCCGGGCAGAACATGACGATGACCCCTGGTCCGGAGATGTTGCCTTTCCCGGAGGGGGGGTGGAAGCTCAGGACAACGGGGCACAACAGACCGCAGAACGGGAGGTCCGGAAAGAAATCGGCCTCTCTTTACAACCGGAACATTATCTTGGCCAACTGGATGACCTGACCGGCGCCTATCTTTCGGTGCGGGTCTGCTGCTTTGTATACCTGTTGCCGGAGAAGCCTCAGCTGAAATTGAATGGTGAGGTGGTTGACACCTTCTGGGTTCCCCTGCAGGAGCTACAGAACCCGGACAGACGCCGGACGGCCAATTTTACCTACCGCGGATCACGCCGCAATCACCCGATCATCAACCTGGAAGGGTACTGTGAACATTTTCTCTGGGGAATGACTTACCGTTTACTGGAAAGTTTTATGGCCCTGTTCCCGAAACTGAATCACTCCACCAATAAAAAGGCATAACGATTCATCGGCTGAGTAAAATCGGTCAGCACCTCAAGAGGATAACCGATTCTCTCCACCGTGGAAAAGATATCCTTCTCCAGCAGGAAAGCCCCGTGATCTGCTCGACCTGTGGCAAACTCATTATATCTCCAAATTGCAATAACGGCCCTATAAAGAATCTATAAATTCAGCAAGTAAAGCAAAGTATTCCCGCGCGTTGACAAACATGATGTCATTGTGATTGCCCTGCGGGAAAATTTTCAGCTTTTTGCGCCCTGCCGCCCAGTCAAAAAGGCGTTGACCGTGGCTGACATCGACCAGACCATCATATTCGCTGTGCATGACCAGTAGCGGGCCGGTGTAATTGGCCATTTTCTGCTGATGATTCAGACATGCATCGGCCACGGCCGCCAACTCGACGGAGCTACTCCCTAACTCTTGCGGATGCACCCGCAGCAGCAACCGTTCCAGCACATCGGCAACCCCGCTTTCCAGAACCAGCCCGGCCGCATCGGGAAACCGCGCCGCCGCCTCGATGGCAAAGATTGAACCGACGCTGCGACCGAAGAAAATCAGCTCGTTCGCCGGCTTGCCAAGCGCCTCTACGGTCGGCAAGACATCATCCAGCATTTTCCCCAACTGCGGTTGCCCGGTCGATTGGCCATAACCACGTAGTTCAGCCAGAAAACAGTTACACCCCATCTGTTGAATCAGCCGAACGAAATCCCCCTGCCAGTCATCGACAATCTCGCCGTTCCCATGGAAGTGCACCAGGGTTTTCGCTGCCGGATCAATCTCATGATAGCTGCAGGCCAACCGCGCATCACCACAGTCAACCCAGAAGGGATCGGCAAACGAACCCTGCCGAGGAAAAAAATAGCGTTCACTGATCAATGGATGGTTGAGCAATTCACCAGGCATGTTTCACTCCACAAAAAACCGGGACAGGATTCTTCAATACAATCCCCGGGCAAGTTTGACAGGATCACATCCAGAGACTGCTCCCGGACGGCGGGTCTCAACGGCTGCAGTAAATCCATGCCGAAAGCAAATGTCGGCCACGGACCCACACGGATCCTCACGCCCGTTCACTACGTTCACTCAAGACACTAAGATCACAAAGGAAACCCATTATTCAGGTTTTGATCTTCAACCC